>JBDNCK010000180.1:0-4603 GCA_046719675.1 Sphingomonadaceae bacterium
GGCTCCCGCGGGCACCGGTGGCCCCGCTCATCGACACGCTGACGCAGGACGACCGCCGCCTGCTGCGCCAGGCCGGCGTGCGGCTCGGCGTCGTCCATGCCTATGTGGGGACAGCGCTGAAGCCCGAGCCGACGCGCTGGCGCCTGGCGCTCTGGGCCGTCCACGCCGGCGTGAGCGACATGCCCGCGCCGCCGCCGGCAGGCCGGATTTCCCTGCGGATCGAGGAAAGGGCACCCGCGGGCTTCTATGCCGTCGCGGGATTCTGGGTGGTGGCCGGCCGCGCCATCCGGGTCGACATGGTCGATCGCACCGCCCGCGCCATCCACGCCCAGCGCCTGGCCGAACGCGCCGGGGACGGCAGCTTCACGCCCGACCCGGCCCTCGCCACCTCGCTCGGGCTGGCCATCAAGGATTTCCGCGCGCTGATGCGCGCGCTCGGTTTCCGCACAGCGGGCGAGTCCGGTGGCTTTGCCTACGCCCGCAAACGCCAGCGCCGGGCGGGCGCGGGCGAGGTTTCCCCGCATTTCTCGGCACTGAAGCAACTGACAGGAGGTTGAGCTTGGTCCATGGTCCTGGTCTGCGTCTCGACAAATGGCTCTGGTTCGCGCGGCTGGCAAAAAGCCGCAGCGAGGCCCAGGCGCTTTGCGAAAGCCGGCGTCTCAGGCTCGACGGCAGGATCATCGACCGCAGCTGTGCCCTGGTCCGGCCTGGCAACATCCTCGCCTTCCCGCGCGGGGACGACATCGTCGTCGTAAGGGTTGAGGCGCTCAGCGAACGGCGCGGTCCCTATCCCGAGGCAAGGACGCTCTACACCTGGCTGACAGGCACCGGAGCTGTCACGGAACTGGCAGCGGCGGCCTGAGCGCTGCCGGGATTGCGCCCCGGGAACTGCGGCCAAGCCGCACTATCGCAGGTGGAAGAAACGCGGGCGTTGACGCAGCCGCAACCGCTTCGCTAGCGGTGCGCGACCGTAACAAGAGGGTTTCTCGATGGCCTATGTCGTGACCGACGCCTGTATCCGCTGCAAGTACATGGACTGCGTCGAAGTCTGCCCCGTGGACTGCTTCTACGAAGGCGAGGCAATGCTCGTCATCAACCCGAACGAGTGCATCGACTGCGGCGTGTGCGAGCCCGAATGCCCCGCCGAGGCGATCATGCCGGACACCGAGCCGAACCTCGACAAGTGGATCGAGCTCAACGCGAAGTACTCCGCGGAATGGCCGAACATCACGGTGAAGGGCGAGACGCCAGCCGATGCCGACGAATGGAAGGGCAAGGAGGGGAAGTTCGAGGCATTCTTCACGGACGCGCCTGGCAAGGGAAACTGACCGGAAGCAGGCATAGGCGCCTTCTGGCGCCCGTCCGATGACGAGCGCGGACCTGCCCGCATCGCCCTTTGCCTTTGCGGCCTGGCGAGCCTTCTTCGTCGCCCGCGTGACGGCGACCCTTGCCCAGATGATGATGGTCATCGTCATCGGCTGGCAGGTCTATGACATCGCCCGCCTGACGATGCCGGTGCGCGAGGCGGCCTTCCTGCTCGGCATGGTCGGCCTTGCCCAGTTCCTGCCGATCGTCGGGCTGACGCTCCTCGTCGGGACCCTGGTCGACCGCTTCGATCGCCGGTGGATTGCCCGCATCGCGCTTGGGGTGGAACTCCTGTGTGCGGGGCTGCTGGCCTGGCTTGCCCTGGCGCCGGTGCCGGCGATCTGGCCCCTCTTCCTGGTGGCGGCCCTGCTTGGGGCTGCCCGTGCCTTTGCAGCCCCGGCGCTGACGGCGCTTGCCCCCAATCTTGTACCAGCAGCCGTGCTGCCGACGGCGATTGCCTGGTCCTCCATCGGCTTTCAGGGGGGTGCCATCCTCGGCCCGCTTGCCGGCGGGCTCCTCTATGACCGGTTCGCAGCCGCGCCCCATGCGGTGGCCGGCGGACTTCTTGTCGTGGGCCTTCTCGCGCTGTTCCGGATCGGGCCCGTGCCCAGGGCCGAGGCGGGCCGCGCTGGCGTGGCCGAAGGCCTGCGCTACGTGCGCGGCAACCCGATCGTGCTGGGCGCCATCAGCCTCGATCTTGCCGCCGTCGTGCTGGCCGGCGCCACGGCGATGCTGCCCATCTACGCCCGCGACATCCTGGAAGTGGGCTCGGACGGTCTGGGCCTGATGCGGGCAGCGCCGGCCATCGGTGCGGCAGGCGTTGCGCTCATGCTCGCGCACAAGCCGCTGCGTTCGGGCGTCGGACGGAAGATGTTTGCAAGTGTTGGCGTGTTCGCTGGCGCCACCATCGTCTTCGGTCTGGCGGAAAGCCTTGCCGTTGCCGTGGCGGCACTTGGGGTGCTGGGTGCGGCCGACATGGTCTCTGTCTATGTGCGGGCCTCGCTCATCCAGCTCCACACGCCCGACCAGATGCGCGGGCGCGTGTCGGCGGTCAGCCTGGTGTTCATCAGCGCCTCGAACGAGCTTGGCGAGTTCCGCGCCGGAACGATGGCAGCAGCCATCGGCGCCGTGCAGGCAACGGTGATCGGCGGCGGGCTTGCACTTCTGGTGACCCTCCTGTGGGCGCGGCTGTTCCCGGCGCTCTGGCGGGCCGACCGGCTGGACATCCCCGACGAGCTCAAGCAGCAGCCTGCCTGAAGGAGCCAGACGATGCGCGTGCAGTCCATTCTCGAGACCATCGGCCACACGCCGCACATCCGCCTTGCCCGCCTGTTTCCGGACTCCGACGTCTGGGTGAAGTCCGAGCGCGCAAATCCGGGCGGCTCGATCAAGGATCGGATCGCGCTTGCCATGGTCGAGGATGCCGAGGCGTCGGGCGCGCTGAAACCGGGCGGCACGATCATCGAGCCGACATCGGGGAACACGGGCATCGGCCTTGCGATGGTGGCAGCCGTCAAGGGCTATCGTCTCGTGCTCGTGATGCCCGAGAGCATGAGTCTCGAGCGGCGGCGGCTGATGCTCGCCTACGGGGCGACCTTCGATCTCACGCCGCGCGAGCTCGGCATGAAGGGCGCGATTGCGCGCGCGATCGAGCTGGTGGAGAAAACCCCGGGTGCCTGGATGCCGCAGCAGTTCGACAATCCCGCCAACATCGCCGTGCATGCGCGCACCACTGCCGAGGAGATCCTGGCCGACTTCACGGACGCACCCATCGATGCCATCATCACCGGCGTGGGCACGGGCGGCCACATCACCGGCTGTGCGGAACGCCTGAAGGTCGCCTGGCCATCGCTCCGGGTCTTTGCGGTCGAGCCCACGCTTTCGCCGGTGATCAGCGGCGGACAGCCGGCGCCGCATCCGATCCAGGGCATCGGCGCAGGTTTCATTCCCGCCAACCTGCACACCCGCGCCCTCGACGGGGTGGTGCAGGTGGAGCCGGAAGCCGCGAAGGAATGGGCGCGACGGGCCGCGCGGGAGGAGGGCATGCTTGTCGGCATTTCGTCCGGAGCCACGCTTGCTGCCATCGCGCAGAAGCTTCCCGAGCTTGCGGGTGCGCGGATCCTCGGCTTCAACTATGACACGGGCGAGCGCTATTTCTCGGTGCCGGACTTCCTTCCCGAAGGCCCATAGAGCCTGAGGACCACGATTTCCGGCCGGACTCCGATGCGGATCGGCAGGATGCTGGTGCCAAGGCCGCTCGAGACGAAGAGGTCCCAGCCATTCACCTCGCAATTGCCGCGCCGGCAGGGAAATCTGCCCTGGAACCAGGCCCATGGAGCACCCAGCAATGGCAGATGGACCTGCCCGCCATGGGTGTGGCCTGCCACCATCGGCCAGCCCTGCGGCGGCAACCATTCGGTGACTTCGGGTTCATGCACCAGTCCGATCACCGGCTTGCCCGCCGGCACGCCGGCGACGGCCCTGTCGAGATCGGGCCCATATTTGGCCGAGTCGAGGCCGACGATCACGATCGGGCCAAGGTCGACATGCGCGTTCACCAGCACCTTGATCGTGCCAAGCCGTCGCAGGCGCATGAGGACCCAGTGATCATCATGATTGCCGCGCACGGCAACCACGCCAAGCGGCGCGCTCAGCGCCTTGAGCGGATCCAGCGCATCCTCGATCGGATAGGCCTCCAGCGCCCAGATCTTGCCGCCGAAATGGTCGCCGGTAAGCAGGATGAGATCGGGCTCGAGCGCATTGACCCGCTCGACAATCGACTCCAGCCGACGGCGGGGCATGTCGGGCCAGCTGGTGTGGATGTCGGTCAGGTGGACGGCCCGGATCTCCGTGCCTGGCGGCAGGCCAGGCACGGCAAGCTCCGCTTCCACAACCACCGGAGACTGCAGGGTTCCCGCAACCCCGATTGCAAGAATCGCGCCGACGAGCAGGATGCCGAACGCGATCAGACGCGCGACAAGGCCAGGGAAGCTTCGGGATGCCATGCAGTGCGGCCCATAGAGCAGGGTCCCGTCGGGAACAAAGGCCGGCGGCCATGCGTGCATGCCTGCCTGCGTCAGGCCGGGCCCCAGCCACGCCCGGGCGCCCGCTGACTTCCCTTGACAGCCCATCGCTTCGGCGCGACGCGAGCGTTGCATGAGCGGAACATTTCACACGCTGGAAGAAGCGCGCGCAGCGCATGCCGAACGCGGCGTGCGCCTGTCCCGCATGGCAGGCC
>JBDNCK010000181.1:0-4598 GCA_046719675.1 Sphingomonadaceae bacterium
CCTGCTGCTTGTGGCCAACAAGTTCCAGACCGGGTTCGACCAGCCGCTGCTGTGCGGCATGTATCTGGACCGGCGGCTGGCGGGCATCCAGGCGGTCCAGACCCTGTCGCGTCTCAACCGGGCCCACCCGGGAAAAGACACGACCTATATCCTGGACTTCGCGAACAGCGCAGACGAGGTGCTCGCGGCGTTTCGGACCTACTACGAGACCGCCCAGCTTGAGGGTGTGACCGACCCCAACATCATCTTCGACCTCCGCGCCAAGCTCGACGGGGGCGGGTGGTATGACACCTTCGAGGTCGAGACGGTGGTCAAGGTCCTGATGGACCCCAAGGCCTCCCAGGGCCAGCTCCAAAGCGCCCTGGCCCCGGTTGCCGACAGGCTGCTGAAACGCTTCTCGGCCGCGAAGGCCAAGCGGGCATCGGCTCTGGAGGGGAAGGACGAGGCGGCGGTCCAAGAGGCAAAGGACGAGATGGATGCGCTCGACCTGTTCAAACGCGACCTCGGCGCCTTCATCCGGCTTTACGCCTTCCTCAGCCAGATGTTCGACTACGGCAACACGGACATCGAGAAGCGCTACCTCTTCTACAAGCACCTCGTCCGCCTGCTGGACTTCGGCCGCGAGCGGGACACAGTGGACCTTTCGCAGATCACTCTGACCCACCATGCGGTGAAGCCCCTAGGGAAGGCGAAGCTGATCCTCGGCGACGGGGAGCCTGAGAAGATTGTACCGATTGGCGAGGTTGGATCGGGTTCGGTCCAAGAGAAGCAGAAAGCCAGGCTCCGCGAGATCGTGGATCGATTGAATGAGCTGTTCGGGAACGAGACAACTGACGAGGACCAGGTTGTTTTTGTTATGGACGTCCTGAAGGGAAAGATCCTGCAATCCAAGGACCTCCAGCAGCAGGCCGAGGCAAACAGCGAAGCCCAGTTCGCTGCCTCTCCAACCCTCGACGCCGAGCTGATGAACGCCATCATTGATGCGATGGATGCCCACCAGAAGATGAGCCAGATGGCGATCGATAGTCTGAAGGTTCGGGCCGGTCTGAAGGACATCCTATTGGGGCCGGGGAAGCTGTACGAGGCGCTCCGGGCCAGGAGGGGCACTATGGGCCCAACCGAACCGGACCATGAGGGAAATGCGGTGGCCCCATTCTGACCGAGCCAGCGCACGCGGGTCTGACCGCATATTCAATCATTCTGGCTTCGGTGTGCAGCTATCGCCTCGGTGGGAAAGCCGGTGGTGTGGACCATGCAATGATATGGCCTACTCCTTGAAAACAAAAATATAACGTTGATTGTTCGAATCCCTCCCTCTCCGCCAGCGGCCTCGTTCCAAGCTTCCGCAATCCGTCTTGGCATGTGCACAACGCTCTGAAGTTGCGCCTGAGGCGCATGCCGGCAGGACATGAGGCTGACCTGCTTGTTGGCAGGGACGAACTTGCACCCAGGCCTGTCGGGTGCGCCTAGGCGGGTCGGCCAGGCAAAGGGCGTACGAACTATCCGCGTGCCCTTGGCTGTTCTGAGCCTTGAGGCCCTGCCGACGTCACGGGACCCGGTACAGATCAGCGACGCCCTGACTGCCAATCTGCGGATTGCGTGCGACGCCAGAGGCGTTGTCGAAAGGCCTTGTGCCTGAGGTCAGACGGCTCAAGTCGGAGGGGCAGGGCTGTTCATCGAACAAGGGCATCGGGGGGCAGGAAGGGCGCTTTCGCACGGTAGCGAATGGGGGTCGGTCCTGCAGTCAGGGCGGAAGGCATGGGGGGTCTGAATCCTCAGGCGGGCTGGTTCGGCCCGACCCGGCCATTGCCAGCGCCTGTTGGGCTCCAACCCCAATCAGCCGCTTGAATCTCGATGGATGTGCTGATCGTCGCTTCGCCTCACCTTCGGTTCCAGGGGGTCTTCCGCTGGTGACGAGGCTCCCGGATGTCCGGATCGCTGAGCTGGTTGTGGGACGAGGCCTGGGCGGCGATTGCGCAGCGCCTCCCGCACAACCAGCCTGGGGCGTGCTGCGTGGATGACGGGCGCGGGATCACGGGGATCATCCACATGCTGAAGTGCGGCGATCGCCGGGCCGTTGTTCGCGACCATCTCGTCCAGCAGCGCGACGAGCTCGCGGCGACGGATTTCGCAAAACGGCCGTGGCCCCAGCCTGGGCCGCAGGATAGCGCTTGCCCTGGCGGCGCACTTTCCGCTCGGTGCACATCTGGGCCTCTTCCACGGGCCTGCGCAGAAAGTCCTCGGCCAGGTCGTTGAAGGTGGCCATGCCGGATGCGGCGCGCTCAGCAGGCGCGCTCGATGGTGCCGGAGTGTCTGCAAAGGCTGGCGGAGCGCGACGTGCGGGATCGCCCTCGCCCGTACCCGGATCGGTGCTCCCGTTCGATCAGCTGCTTCCATGCGCTTGCCTTCTGCCGCGCTTGCCAAAGGCTCATGCGCGCAGACCGCCCGAGGGTCCGCCGGCTTGGATTGGACTGCGTGCCGCCGTGGCGGGCCAGCAGGACGGAGGTGATGGCGGCCGCGCGCCCGCGCTTCCCGGCTCGATCCCCGAACCTGGCGCGCAGGCCAACACCATGCCGGTCTGCCAGTTCATGGTGCGCACCGGCCGGTGTGGGCGACAGGTTTCGCTGTCCCCGGGCAGTTCCTGCCTCGCGCCCACGACCTGTAGCGCACTTGGGGGCCGGCGGCAGGGTGGGACGGGTGCCGGCATCACGATGGCCGACAGCTGCGGGCGTGGGCTGGTCGGCCCCACGCGGCGTTGTGACTGCCAGGGGCGAGGTGATAGCGGGGCGGCTCCATGAAGAAGCGGCCGCAGCGCCATTGCTCGGACCCTCCTGCCCGTTCGGGACGTGACAGCTTCGCTCGTAGACAGGCCGCAAGGGCGAAGGCCCGGCCAGCCGCGCACGCGCCGCACCCCTGGCGACGATGCGATCGGTTGCCCGGGCAAGCAAGATTGCAGCCTCCCACGCTCGGGATCACGGCTGGCAGGCAGCGCGCCTGACGCACACGGAGGGTTCCTGTGCGGTGTTCCTTGGAGGTTCTGGCCATGTCCCCTGCCGTTTCCCTTTCCCCGATCCCCGCCCATTCCGGAGACCGGGCCCGTGACGACTGGCGCGCGGCGCGCGTCACCCGTCATGCCCGGCAACGCCAGCGCGCCCGCGCCATTCCCCAGGCCGTGGAGGACGCGCTGCTGGACTTCGGCACGGCCGAGCGCACCCGCGATGGCGTTGCCTGGCGCTGGACCTTCGGCAAGCGCGGCTGGGCCCGCTTCTGTGCCTGGATGGGGCCAGCCGCCCGCCACATGGCGCGCTTCCGCCGGGCCTATGTCGTCACCGCGTCAGACGATACGGTGGTGACGGTCGCCTGGGACTGGTCCTGATCGTCGCCAATCGGAAGGGCAAGGCAATGGGTCGAATTCTCCTCATCACCGCTGGCGCCACGCCCCAGGTTGTCACCGAGACCGTCTGGGCGCTGGCGCATCAGCAGGCCTGGCTGCCGGATCGGATCCTGCTTGCAACGACTGGCGAGGGTGCCCGCCTGTACGAGCGGGGCGATCCGGACCGCGGCATCGACCCGCTTCTTGGCCCCTCGGGGAGACTTGCCAGGCTGCTCGACGTGCTGGGCGCGACCTCGACCGAAATTGCGGTGCGGGTGGCCCGGAAAGGCGATGAGGTGGTGGCTGACTTGCGCACCAAGGCGGAAGTCGAGCTGTTTGCCGACATGCTTCTTGCCGAGGTGGCGGCGATCACCGCGGCCCCGGCAACGGAGCTGCATCTCTCGCTTGCCGGCGGGCGCAAGACGATGAGCTTTATCGCCGGCCAGGTCATGTCGCTGCTCGGCCGCCGCCAGGATGTCCTTTCCCATGTTCTCGTCGAGCCCCGCGCGCTCGAGAACAGGCCGGATTTCTGGTGGCCGGGCGATGGCGCGCCGATATCGGAGGCGGCACAGGTGCTTCTTCACGCCGTGCCCTTCCTGCGCGTCAGGGCCTGGGTCGAGCCGGAACGTGTCTTCCGCAACAGCAGGGAGCCGCAGTTCACCGATGCCGTCGGGCTCGCCAATCTTGCGTTCAGCGATCTCGAAATCCGTCTCGATCTTGGCGCCAAGGAGCTTCGCATCGGGCCGTTCGGTGTCGATCTCGCGCCGACCGAAGCTGCACTTTTGGCCCTCGTCTTTGTTGCCCGCCGCCGAGGCGTTGCACTGACCCAGGTGAGCGGCTGGAACCCGCAGGATCCCAAGCGCAACGCGCTCGCCCTGGACGGGTGCCGCAAGCACGCAACATGGCTGTGGGCGTGGCTTCGGGCAGCCGTTGACCTTGAGTCCATCTACAGGGACCATCTCGTGGTCTCGCCTGCGCCGTTCGATCGCCGTTGCAGCGAGCTGGCAGACAGGATCGACTACCAGACCCAGATCGCCCCGCTTGTCTCCCGGCTGCGGGACAAGCTCCGGAATTGCCTGACCCCGCTCCTCGCCGAGCAGTTGCTGCCTTCCTTGCGCCTGGAGCTTGCGACCCTTGCAGCGCCCGAGGCGATCCGCATTCTCTGCCCTGCCGATCTGGCCGCCCATCCTGACCGGCCCGCCGAACTCGAGGTGCCCGCTGCATA
>JBDNCK010000182.1:0-4586 GCA_046719675.1 Sphingomonadaceae bacterium
CTCTCGCTTGCCACATCGACATCGACGGGCACTCGCGCGAACCGCTCGCACCAGTATTTGCCAATCATGCCGACATAAGCGGCAGTCCCGCAGGCAACGATGGCAACCCGTTCGACCGACGCCAGATCGAATTCCGGCAGCGGGAGGGCAACGCGGCCCTCCAGCGGCTTCAGATAGGATTGCAGGGTCTGGGCGACCACGAGCGGCTGCTCGTGGATCTCCTTGAGCATGAAGTGGCGATAGTTGCCCTTCTCGACGAGACCGCCGGTCAGTCCGGATCGAACCCGCGGTCGCGAAGCGGGCCGATTGTCCCGGTCGAAGATGGTCGCACCCGACCGCCGCAGGACCACCCAGTCCCCTTCCTCCAGATAGGCGATGTCCTGCGTGAGATCGGAGAGAGCCAGGGCATCGGATCCGAGATACATCTCCCCGTCCCCAAAGCCGATGGTGAGCGGGGCGCCAAGGCGCGCGCCGATGAGCAGGTCCGGGTCGGACCGGAAGAGAAGGACAAGCGCGAACGCACCCTGGAGAAGCGGGAGGACGTTGCGAACGGCAGCCTCCGGGCCCTGGCCGGCTTCCAGCTCACGAGCGATGAGGTGACCGACAATCTCGGTATCCGTTTCGGATTCGAAGTGTCGCCCCTCGGCTTCGAGCGCTTCGCGCAGGCTCCGGAAATTCTCGATGATGCCATTGTGGACGACGGCGACGTCGCCGACGATGTGGGGATGCGCATTGGCTTCGTTGGGCCGGCCATGGGTTGCCCAGCGGGTGTGGGCAATTCCGGTTGCCCCGGCGATCGGGTCACTGGCGAGTATTTGCTCCAGGTTGGCAAGCTTGCCCTCGGCACGCCTGCGAGCGAACTGACCGTCCTGCAACAGGCAGATACCCGCCGAATCATAGCCGCGATATTCCAGCCGCTTCAGGCCATTGACCAGGCGCTGCGCGACATCGCCCTCCCCCAGTATTCCGACGATTCCGCACATGTCAGGCCTTGCGATCCCTCATCGCGGCGCGGAACGCTGCGGCCCATCCGGGCTTCTCGACCTGCGCGCCCCGCGCAAGCGCAAGGGAATTGACGGGGACATCCCTGGTGATGGCGCTCCCTGCCCCAACAATCGCGCCAGCCCCGATTGCCACTGGCGCCACAAGCGCGCTGTTGGAGCCGATGAAGGCGCCTTCGCCAACGGTCGTACGGGCCTTGCGGAACCCGTCATAGTTGCAGGTGATGGTGCCCGCCCCGATGTTGGCGCCGGCGCCGATGTCGGCGTCGCCGAGATAGCTCAGATGGTTGGCCTTGGCACCGGCACCCAGGCGCGCCGCCTTCGTTTCCACGAAGTTGCCGACGCGTGCGCCATCCTCGAGGATGCTGCCCGGGCGGAGGCGGGCGAATGGACCAACGCTGACATCATTGCCGATGTTGGTTCCGGCCAGATGGGAATGGGAATGGACCGTCACCCGGTCGCCGAGGCTGACGCCCGGGCCGAAGACGACAAAGGGTTCGACCACGCAGTCCCGTCCGAAGCGGGTGTCATGGGCGAGGAACACGGTTTCCGGAGCAACCAGGGTGACGCCTGCGGCCATGGCGGCCTGGCGCAGGCGCGCCTGCAGGGCCTGCTCGGCGGTTGCGAGATCGGCGCGGCTGTTCACGCCCAAAAGCTGTCCTTCCGGCGCTTCGACGAAGCGGGTGGCGAGCCCTTGCGCGGCTGCAATCGCGACGATGTCGGGAAGATAATATTCGCCCGCTGCATTGGCGCAGCCAACCTGTTCGAGCAGGTTCCAGAGGACTGTGCTGCTTGCGGCCATCATTCCCGCACTGCACAGCGAGATACCGAGTTCCTCGGCGCTTGCGTCGCGCGCTTCGACGATCCGCGTGACCCTGTCGCCTTCGGTCAACACCCGACCATAGGCTCCCGGGACCGTAGGTCGGAAGGCGAGCACGGCAAGGGGTGCGCGCTCGTCCGGGATGCGGGCCAACCGCGCAAGGGTCGCCGCATCGATCAATGGCACGTCCCCGAAGAGGATGAGGATCGTGCCCTCGAAATCGGCAAGCGTCTCACGCGCGGCGAGCACGGCATGGGCAGTCCCGAGCTGTGGCTGCTGAAGGACGACGTCAGCGCCCAGCGGTGCGACGGCCGCGCGGACCTGATCCGCCTTGTCACCTGCCACCACCAGTTTGCGGGCGACGCCCAGCCGATCCACGGTCTCCAGGAGGAGCAGGAGCATGGGCCGACCTGCGATGGGATGCAGCACCTTGTGGACATCGGAATGCATGCGCGTGCCCTTGCCGGCAGCAAGGATCACGGCTGCAAGGGGGTCCGCTCCTGGCATCGCGACTGGCCCTGCCACAGCGCGACGATCAATTCCAGCATGGGGGCTTTCCTTTGGCGCGTGCACGCGCCACGGGCCAATGGCATGCCGATTACCACCGTTGTCTTCGATCTGGATGGGACGCTTGTCGATACGGCGCCGGACCTGACATCTGCGCTGAATCATGCGCTTGCATATCTGGGGCGCCCGCCGGTTGACCCTGCCTCTGTCCGGAAGATGGTTGGCCACGGGGCGCGCCGACTGGTCGAGCGGGGACTTGCGATGACCGGGCGTTCCACGTCGGACCTGGTGGATGAAGGCGTTTCTGCCTTCCTCGCGCATTACCGCGCGAACATTGCAGCACAGAGCCAGCCATTTCCCTTCGTGGAGGAGGCACTGGATCTGCTTGCCGCGCGCGGGGCGCGGCTTGCCGTGTGCACCAACAAGCCGGAGAAGCTTGCGATTGCTCTAATCGGGGCGCTTGGATGGGAGGGGCGGTTTGCTGCCGTGCTTGGCGCTGACTCGCGACCCTACCGCAAGCCTGATCCGAGGCACTTGCTGGAAACCATCGCGGCAGCCGACGGAACCCCGGCTGGATCCGCCTATGTGGGGGACTCCCGGACGGATTCGGATACGGCGCTGGCGGCGCGGGTTCCCTTCGTGTTCGTCACGCACGGCTATGCGGACGAAGAACCCGAAGGCGTGCCGGCCGATGTGCGGATCGACGGGTTCGAGGCGCTTCAGGTCGCGCTGGCTCGCATTCAAGGAGAATTCACGCGTCGCAGGACACTGGGGGGGCCATGATCCGGAGCCTCGTACTTGCGATGTCGATCGTGGTGGCTGCTCCGGCAGCTGCCGCCAGCCTGTCTGACGTGCAGCGCGCGCTGGCCGCGACGACGACCATGACCGCAAGCTTCCGCCAGATCGCGCAGAATGGAAGTGTTGCCACGGGAACGATGACGATCAAGCGGCCAGGGCGTATCCGCTTCGACTATGGGAAGGACGCCCCAATCCTCATTGTGTCGGACGGGCAGCGGCTTTCGTTCGTCGACTACAAGGTAAGCCAGGTCTCGCAGTGGCCAGTGCGGCAGACGGCTCTGGGCGTGTTGATCGATCCCGATGCCGATCTTTCGCGCGTGGCCCGAATTCTGCCGGACGAAGACTCTCCGCTGCCGGGCGTGGTGTCGGTCGAAGCGGTCGATCCCAAGCGGCCTGACCTGGGCCGGATTACCTTCTTTCTGGCGCGCGACCGGTCGGCACCCGGCGGCCTTGCCCTGACCGGGTGGCGCGTCATTGATGCGCAGAACAATCTGACCCAGGTGGAACTGTCTGATGTCAGGTGGAATGTGTCCGTTGCCGATTCCACCTTTCGCTTCCGAGATCCGCGGGCGAGGCCTGGCCGGCCGGGCGCGTAACTGCCATGCGCGCGCAACATGATTGCGAATTCGGGTGGGGGTCTTGATTGAGTTTCTTTTCTCGCCCAATCTGACGGCGTTCACCAACCGGCAATCTGAGTCGGAGTATCAGGTGGACAGGAGGACTGGTGCCGGGATTTGCCCCCTGTTGCCCGGCCGATGGTTCTCCCTTGCGTGACGAACGCATAAACGGGCCCTGCTCCATGCCCCCGGAGCAGGGCCCAATCGTTTACCCGCCGGTTCGTCAGGGGCGCTGGTTCGTCAGGCGCGCCGGTTCGTCAGGGACCTGGACGCCTGCGGCGAACCGCGACCTGTTCGGTGTTTCCGCATGGAAGCTGCCGTCATTTCCGTTCCATGGCGCAGGACTCCATTCCATGGCGCAGGACTAGGCACCGCTTGCCGGACTGAACCCGCCCGGCGCCCTAGGCCGGCCAGGCTTCCATCTGACGGCTCTGGATCTCCGCAATCGCCACGGCCCGGCGACAGGACGCATGTCGCCGCAAGAGCGCACACGGGCCACCGGGGACAACCCCGCCGGCCGTATCCGGCCCCGCTGTCAACGTAGCGAACCGATTTGCGCCCCAAAAGGAAAGGGCCGGCTTGACCATTGTCAAGACGGCCCAGACCTGCCGAAAGGGGATGCTTACATCCCCGAGCCGCCGAACGTGATTTCCACCCGACGATTCTGCGGCTCCCGGACACCATCGGCCGTCTGGACAAGAAGCCGTTCCTGGCCGAACGCCTGGGTCGTCATCTGGCTTTCGGGGATGCCCTTGGCTGCCATGTAGGCCTTCACTGCGTCGGCACGACGCTGCGACAGGCCCATGTTGTACGATGCCGAGCCCGAAGTGTCGGTATGACAGA
>JBDNCK010000183.1:0-4577 GCA_046719675.1 Sphingomonadaceae bacterium
GCAGCAGGCAACGGAAGCGCCGAGGCAAGTTCGTCTCCATGCGCCACAATACGCGCGATCGCGGCAGCCTCCCTCGCAGGGTCGAGAACCGGCGCCTTCGCCCAATGGGCAAGAGCCGCCGAAATCTCCATATCGTCCATCTGCGCCGTCCGGCGCTCGCGCTCGCTCATCGGGCTTCCCCATCCTCCTCCAGCAGGGCCTTGAGGGCGGCCCGCCCCCGACTCAGCAATCCCTCAACCGCCTTGGCACTCGTCCCCAGCGCCTCGCCGATCTCGGCCATCGACAGCCCCTCGCCATGGAACAGCGCAAGCGCTGCCCGCTGGCGCGGCGGCAGGGCTGCCATGGCCGCCGCCAAGCGCGCGGCGCGCTCGTCTTCGGCTGCGACCTCGAAGGGCGAGGGACCCGGATCAACCGGATCGCCTGCCGTCTCCAACGGCTCGACGCTTCGCATCCGCCGCCGCCCGTCGAGCGCGGCATTGAGCAGGATCCGCCGCCACCAGGGCCAGAAGCTGCGGCCCTCCTCGAAGCGCCCGGCTTCGCGCCAGACCTTGGTCAGCGCCTCCTGCACCGCCTCCTCGGCCAGCGCGAGATTGCCGAGCGTGCGCATGGCCAGCGCCAGCGACGGCGCGGCAAGAAGGCCAACCAGCTGGCGGAACGCCTGCGCATCCCCCCGCTGCGCCTTCAGGAACAGCAGGGTTTCCGGATCCGGGCCGGAGTCGATCGCCGGGCGCAGCATGGCCGTCACGCTGGCCCTTACGCGCTGAACCTGCGCTTTCCCCCGCGAGAGGGCTTGCGATCAATCGCTGGGGCGCACTTCCCAGCTCGGCCCCTTGCGCAGCAGCGCGTCGAGATCCGCCTGCCGTCCGCCCGTCGCTTCCGCCCGCTGCCGCTCCAGGGCCTCGCCGAAATTCGGCCGCGTGTCGCAGAAAATGACTCCCAAAGCCACGGGAAACTCCGGAAACCGCATGGAGACCAGCATCTTGGCAATCGCCTTGTTGGTCTCGTCATGGACGGTCACCCGGCTCACGTCGCCGTCGGAGACATCGACGATCTCCATCCGCAGCGTCTCGCGGTTGACGGCAAGCCCGCGCGTGCCATTGGCAAAGAGCATCGGCTTGCCATGCTCCAGCCAGATCTGGGTGCTGGCTGCCGACTTCTTGTCGGTGAAGCCTTCGAACACCCCGTCATTGTAGACCACACAATTCTGGTAGATCTCGACGAAGCTCGTGCCCTTGTGCGCATGCGCGCGCTTCAGCACCTCGGGCATCTGCCTTTGCGCCGTGTCGATCACCCGGGCGATGAAGCGCGCGCCGGCGCCGAGCGCGAACTCGCACGGGAACACCGGCCGCTCGACCGAGCCCCAGGGCGTGGACGGGCTTTGCGTTCCCACCCGCGACGTCGGGGAATACTGCCCCTTGGTCAGCCCGTAGATCTCGTTGTTGAACAGCAGCACCTGGCAGTCGAGGTTGCGCCGCAACAGGTGCAGCATGTGGTTGCCGCCGATCGAAAGCCCGTCGCCGTCGCCGGTGATGATCCACACGTCAAGCTCGGGGTTGGCAAGCTTGACCCCGGTTGCAATCGCCGGCGCGCGGCCGTGGATCGTGTGGAACCCATAGGTTTCCATGTAATAGGGGAAGCGGCTGGAGCAGCCGATGCCCGAGACGAACACCGTGTTCTCGGGCCTGACGCCCAGTTCCGGCATGGTGCGCTGCACCGCCTTCAGGATCGCATAGTCGCCGCAGCCGGGGCACCAGCGCACTTCCTGGTCGGAGGCCCAGATGTCCGGCCCTGCAGCAGGCGCGGGTTTCGTCATCTCGTTCATGCGTGGAGTTCCTCGATGGCCGCCACGATCTCGGCGATCCGGAAGGGCTGGCCCGACACCTTGCCGAGCGGCCTTGCATCGACGAGATACTGGTCGCGCAGGATGGTCTTCAGCTGGCCGGTGTTCATCTCCGGCACCAGTATGCGCTCGTAGCCCCGCAACAGGTCCCCGAGATTTGCCGGCAGCGGCCAGAGGTGGCGCAGGTGCACCTGCGCCACATCCAGCCCGCGCCCGCGGCAATGTTCGACCGCCTGGCGGATGGGCCCATAGGTCGAGCCCCAGCCGACGACGACAAGCCGGCCCGACTGCGCGCCCACCTCCACCTGCTGCGGCGGGATGCGCCGGGCGATCCGGTCGATCTTGGCCTTGCGCACGTCCGTCATCTTCTGGTGGTTTTCGGGACTGTAGTCGATGTTGCCCGTCTCGTAGCTTTTCTCGAGTCCGCCGATGCGGTGGGTGAGCCCCGGCGTCCCCGGCTTGATCCAGATGCGCCGGAGCGTCTCGGGATCGCGCGCATAGGGGTTCACATGGCCATGGACCGGCAATTCGGTGTGGAAGTGGACGGGGATCGGCGGGAAATCCGCCATCGACGGCACCCGCCAGGGTTCGGCGGCATTGGCGATATAGCCGTCCGTCAGGAGGATGACGGGCGTCATCGCCTCCAGCGCGATGCGGCAGGCCTCGATCGCCACCTCGAAACAGTCCGACGGGCTGCGGGCGGCAATCACCGGCAGCGGCGCGTCGCCGTTGCGGCCATAGACGGCCTGGTAGAGGTCGGACTGCTCCGTCTTGGTGGGAAGCCCCGTCGACGGACCGCCGCGCTGGGAATTGACGATGACGAGCGGAAGCTCCGTCATCACTGCCAGCCCCAGCGCCTCGCCCTTGAGCGCAATCCCCGGCCCCGACGAGGAGGTGACGGCGAGATTGCCGGCATAGGCCGCGCCGATCGCCGAACAGATGGCGGCAATCTCGTCCTCGGCCTGGAAGGTGGTGACATCATATTCCTTGAGCCGCGCCAGCGAATGCAGGAGCGCCGAGGCCGGCGTGATGGGATAGCTGCCGAAGAACATCGGCAGGCCCGAAAGCTTGGCGCCTGCCACCAGGCCGAGCGACAGCGCCTCTGCACCGGTTACCGTGCGATAGAAGCCCGGCGCGACTTCGGCCGGTGCGAGGCGGAACTGCTTCAGCGGCCCGGCAAGCTCGGCCGTCTCGCCATAGGCGTGGCCGGCATTGAGGGCGGCGATGTTTGCCTCACGCAGCAGCTCGTTGGGCCCGAACTTCCTCGTCAGCCACTCGATGACGGGCTTTCGCGGCCGGCCGAACATCCACAGCGCCAGCCCCAGCGTCCACATGTTCTTGCAGCGCAGCGCATCCTTGTTGCCAAGGCCGAATTCGCGCACGGAATCCAGCGTCATCCGGCTGATGTCGAAGGCAAGCAGCTGATAGGGCGCAAGCGTGCCATCCTCCAGCGGGTTGGTCTCGAAACCCGCCTTCTTGAGATTGCGCTCTCCGAAGGCACCGGTGTCCGCAATGACGAGGCCCCCCACCCTGAGGTCCTTCAGGTTCACCTTCAGCGCTGCCGGGTTCATCGCTACCAGCACGTCGGGCGCGTCGCCGGCGGTGTCGATCCGGCTGGACCCGAAGTGGATCTGGAAGGCGGAGACTCCGAACAGCGTGCCCTGCGGCGCGCGGATCTCGGCGGGAAAGTCGGGGAAGGTCGCCAGATCATTGCCGGCCAGCGCGGTCGAGATGGTGAACTGCCCGCCGACGAGCTGCATGCCGTCGCCACTGTCGCCGGCAAAGCGCACGACGACATGATCGGGCATGTCTCCGGCTACAGTCGAAAGATCGGCGTGATCGGGCGCGGCATCGAGGGCCGTTGCCATTGTGTGCTCCGCTTCGGTTCTTCTTGGGAGCCAGTCTAGGCCGAGGCCTGAAGCGGGGGAAGATGCTTTTCGCAAGGGGACGGTTCGCAGGGGGACGGTTCGCAGGGGGACGGTTCGCAGGGGGACGGTTCGCAAGGGGACAGGGCGAGAATGGCGGCCAGGTGCCGGCGCCCGATCACGTCGGGATCGCCATAGCCGCCACCCAGGGTCGCCGCCACCGGCACGCCGCGCGCTCGACAGGCGTCCCGCACCAGCCGGCTGCGCGCGACGATCCCTCGGTCACTCAATCCCAGCCGCCCGAGCGCATCGTCCGCATGCACATCGACACCGGCCTGCACCAGCACCAGTTCAGGCCGGCTCGCCTCGAACAGCGCAGGAAGCTCGCGTGCCAGCACCTCGAGGTAGCGCGTGTCGTCGCAGCCGTCGGGAAGCCCCACATCGCGCGACGAACGGGCCTTGCGCGCCGGGAAATTCTTCTCGGCATGGAGCGAGAAGGTGAAGGCACCCGCAAGCCCGGCAAGGCACACGGCCGTCCCGTCGCCCTGGTGCACGTCGAGGTCGAGGATGAGCAGCCGCCGCACCTGCCCCGCGCGCAGCAGCACGGCTGCGGCCACCGCCAGATCGTTGAGCACGCAATAGCCCGCGCCCGTGTCGGGCATGGCATGGTGCGAGCCGCCAGCGAGATTGGCGGCAAAGCCATGGCGCAGCGCATGATCCGCTGCCGCCAGCGTGCCCCCCACCGACAGCAGCGAGCGGCGCGCCACCGCTGCCGTCACCGGAAAGCCGATCCGCCGCTCGATCGGAGCCGGCACGCGCGCGGCGAGCACGGCGTCCACATAGGCGCCGGCATGAACGTTCAGGAGGTTGCC
>JBDNCK010000184.1:0-4571 GCA_046719675.1 Sphingomonadaceae bacterium
GCTCGCCCGCGCGCGGCAGGCCTGGATCGGGGCTCAGGCCTTGGAATTGGCGGCGATGAATTCGATGGCATCCTTGACCGTCAGGATCTTCTCGGCGGCATCGTCGGGGATCTCCACCCCGAATTCGTCCTCGAACGCCATCACCAGCTCGACCGTGTCGAGGCTGTCGGCTCCGAGATCATCGATGAAGCTCGAATCCTCGGTCACCTTCTCGGGCTCGACGCCCAGGTGCTCGACAACGATCTTCTTCACCCGCTCCGCGATATCGCTCATGTAAGGCAACCCTTTCGAACCTGACCCCACCTCTTGACAGGTGGCGATAACCGCGCAGGGGAGCGCTTGCAAGACGCGCGGGGAGCAACGGGTCAGGCAGCCGTCAGCACGCCCGCGCGCAGCTCGCCAAGGAGGCCCGCCATGCCGCGCGCCTTCACGATCGCCTGGAACTCGTCGCGGCGGATGGCAAAGCGCGACACGCCGTTCACGAAGACGTCGATGAGCTGCGGCTGCCCGCCTGCCGCCGCCGCCCCGACCCGCCAGTCCACACGCACCGTGCCGCCGGTCCGCCGGCGGAAGCGGGAGCGCACCAGCGCATCCCGCTCGGAGCGGGCCTGCACCTCGTCGATGGCAATCGACTGCGCCACGAGCTTGGCGATCTCGCCGCGCACGTCGGCCAGGATGAAGTCGGGCACCAGCCGGTCATATTCGGCAAGCTCGGCCGCCGTTGCCTTCGTCCGGCTGGCCCCCAGCATGTAGCGGCCGATGCGGTCGAGCGCCACGCGCTGACGCAGCGCCTGATCGATCGCCTTCCTGCGCGCCTCCTCATTCTTCTCGCGCGCCTCGATGCCCGACAGCTCGGCGATCATCGCTTCCACGAAGCGCCGCGCCTCGGCCGGGAAATCCTGCGCCAGCACCGGCCCGGCAAGCGCCAGCACCGCCGCAGACAGGACAAGATTTCGTCGGGTCAGCATGGGACAATCCTCATGGTCGGCGCTGCCGCAGGCGCTCGGCAAGCGCCAGCGCGCGCGGCTGCAGGATGAGCGTGGACAGGGTGGTCACCGTCAGCGCCACCAGCAGCAGCGCCCCGATGGAGGCGACACCGCGATGCGCGGAGAGCATCAGGCTGCCGAAGGCTGCCACCGTCGTCAGCGCGGCAAAGACGACCGCGCGCGGGGTGGAACTGAGAAGTGCGGCAGCAGCGCCTGCCGCGCGCACGCGGGCCGCGAGATGGATGGCGGAATCGATTCCGGCGCCAAGCAGCATGGGAAGCGCTATGACATTGGCGTAGTTGAACGGAAGCTTGAGCAGCGCCGAAGCGCCCACCGTCAGCACCACGGCCGCCACCACCGGCGTCAACGTCGCGATTGCCATCAGCGCATCGCGATGGACGGCAAACAGGATGAGCCCGCAGGCAAGAAGGGCAAGCGCCGTTGCCGTGAGCATGGAGCGGGCGATGACATTGCCGCTCGCCTCCAGGTTGACGACCGGCCCGGCCACCTGCGGGCTGACCTCGGCAATCGCGCGCACGAAGGCTTCCCGCGCTTGCGGCACGCGCAGGTCCGCAACCGGCACGATCTCCACCCGCACCTGGCCCTGGCGGTTCAGATAGCGCCCCAGAAGCTCGGCCGGCAGGTCGGAAAGCGCTGGCGCCGGGTCCGGCACCAGGCTCGTCTTCAGCCGGGCAAGGGTCGCCGGCCAGAAGGTGAAGAGATCCTGCTCGACGGCGGCCAGCACCTGCGGGTCGCGCGCGGCGGCCGCATCCAGCGCCGCCAGGCTCTCGGCCAGCCGCTGCTGCTCGGGAAGCGCGGCACCGCGCAGCACCTCGGCAAGCCTTGCCCGTCCGCCCGCGGTCACCACGGCCGGCGTGTCCGCCTCCAGCTGCGGCAGCAGGCCGGCGGCGACCGAATCCACCGCCTCGTAGCGGAATTCCGCCTCCTCGCCGGGCAGCAGCCGCAGCGGTGTCACCACATGATCGACGAGCGGAAGCGCTGCAAACCGCTCTGCCATCCCCTCGGCTTCCTCCATGTCGGCGGCAAGCAGGCTCGCCGAATAGGGGCGTGTCGCCTTGTCATCGAACAGCGTTGCAAAGGCGACGACGGAGGGCGCCGCCGGGTCGCGCAGCGCCATCGGGTCGGTCTCGAAGCGGGCGCGCGGCGCAGCGACCGCTGCTGCCACCAGCGCCACGAGCATCAGCGGCAGGGCCAGCCGCGTCACGACGGCAGGCAGGGCCGGCCCGCCCCTGGGCGGCCGCGGCCTGCGCCCGGCAAGCGCAAGGCCCGCCGGCACCAGCGTGATCGCGGCAAGAAAGGCCGCGAACACGCCGAACGCACCGATCCAGCCCAGCTGCGCCATCCCCACGAAGGGCGTGGGCACGAAGGCAAGAAAGCCGATCGAGGTCGTCACCGCGCACAGCAGCAGCGCCAGCCCCAGGTCGCGCGCGGTCATGTCCCAGTCGCCGTCCGGCTCCTCCATGCGCAGCACCAGGTGGATGGCATAATCCGCCCCCAGCCCCGTCAGCAGCACGGCAAAGGCCATCGACACGAGGTTGAGCGCCGGGAAGGCAAGGCTTGCAAAGGCGGCTGCCAGCGCCAGGGCGACAAGCACGACTCCAAGCGCGATCAGCGCCAGCGACACCCGCCGGAAGGCGAACGCCATCAGCACGGCAACGGAGACCAGGCTCACCGCCAGCGCCAGCCCCAGCCCTTGCGTCACCGAGCGCAGCTCTTCCGAGCGCATCGCCGGATCGCCGGTTACCGCCACCGTCACCCGGCCAAGCGCGGGATCGGCGGTGGCCTCCGCAATCGCGGCGGCCAGCGCCGCGCGCGCCGGCCGCGCCGGCTGGAACAGGGTGAAGTCGAGCACCGGCGTCACCGTCAGCACCCGGCGGACCGGTGCGTCATCCTCGGCAAACAGGGTCGAGAAGGCAAGCGGGTGCGCCTCGCCGGCAAGCCGCGCGCGGATGGTCGCGTCGGTCGCCGCCACCACCTTCGCCAGCGCCTCCGGCCCGCCGGCGATCCGGTCGGCATCCAGCACGCCTTCGGCGACACTTGCGAAAAAGGCATCGAGGGTCGGCTCGGCGGCCAGCGTGCCGAGCAGCGGCCCGGCGCGCGACATCTTCGCAAGCATCGAGTCGAGCTCGGCATCGTCCATGTAGAGCAGGCCGTTCTTCTGGAAATAGGGGTGGATGGCGGCCGCGAAGGGGTCCTGCAGCGCCTCCGGCCGGGCGCGGATGGCAGCCTCCAGCCGCTGGAGCATGGCATCCGCCCGGTCGCCGTCGGGCGCATCCACCAGCACCACCAGCCGGTTGTTGAGGCCCGGGAAGGCGGCGTTGAGCGCCAGCTCCTTCTGCCGGTGCGGCAGCTGCTCCGAAAGCATGCCCGTGCTGTCGGTGTCGACGGCAATGCGCGTGGCAGCAAGCCCAAGGGCTGCCAATGCTGCAAGCGCGCAGACAAGAAGGGTGAGGCGGGGCCGGGCAGCGACCAGCCTGCCCCAGGCTGCCACCGCGCGCGCGACCGCTCCCGTCGGTGAGGGGGCGTGCATGGCGAGCGCGCCCCTAGCGGACAAGCAGGCGCGCGCGCAACGCCTCAGATCATCGCCATCCCGCCGTTCACATGCAGCGTCTGGCCGGTCACATAGGCCGCCTCGTCGCTCGCCAGATAGACGGCTGCTGCTGCAATGTCCGCGCCCTCGCCCAGCCGCCCGGCCGGAATCCGGCCCATCAGCGCCTCCTTCTGGGCCTCCGAAAGGGCCTCCGTCATCGCCGAGCGGATGAAGCCGGGCGCGATGCAGTTGACCGTCACCTGGCGCGAGGCAACCTCGGCTGCCAGCGCCTTCGTCATCCCGATGAGCCCTGCCTTCGATGCCGCATAATTGGCCTGGCCGGGATTGCCCGTCACACCCACCACCGAGGTGATGGAGATGATCCGGCCATGCCGCGCCCGCATCATGGGCTTGAGTGCCGCGCGCGACAGCCGGAAGGCCGCCTCGAGGTTCACCCGGATCACCGCCTCCCACTCCGCGTCCTTCATGCGAAGGGCGAGATTGTCGCGCGTGATCCCGGCGTTGTTGACGAGAATGTCGAGCCCGCCCAGCGCTTCCACCGCCGCTGGCACCAGCGCTTCCACCTCGCCCGCCTCGTCAAGCCGGCACGGCAGCGCCACGCCGCCGGTAAGCCCGGCTGCGATCGCCGCCAGCGCATCCGCGCGCGTGCCCGACACCGCCACCCGCGCGCCCCGGCTGGCAAGCGCGCGGGCAATCGCGCCGCCAATCGCACCTGTCGCCCCGGTCACAAGCGCCCGGCGGCCGGCAAGATCGAACATGCCTCTCCCCTGCTAGAGCGCCTTGAGCGCTGCCTCCACGTCCTTCATCTCGACGATCGAGAGGGCCTCGGCATCGGGCGCGATGCGCTTGACGATGGGTGCCAGCACCCGCCCCCCGAACTCGACGAAGCGACCCGTTCCCAGGCGCACCATCTCGGCCACCGATTCGCGCCAGCGCACCATGTGCGTCACCTGCTCGACGAGAAGCGCGCGGATCGCATCGGGATCATGCGCTGGGGCCGCCGTCACATTGGC
>JBDNCK010000185.1:0-4554 GCA_046719675.1 Sphingomonadaceae bacterium
GGCAGGCGGGAGGGCGCGGCTTCGGGCGCAGGAGGTGCAGCGAGCGCGGACGCAGGTTCGGCCATGGGTTCCCCTTCAGACCGGCATGTTCATGATGTCGCGGTAGGCACCCAGCAGGCGGTTGCGCGCCTGCAGCGTTGCCTCGAAGGCGATGGAGGCCTTCTGGCGGGCCAGCATCACATCCGCGATGTCGTGGGTTTCGCCGCGCACGAAGGCGCCGGACTTGGCATCGCTTTGCTGCTGTAGCCTGTTCACCGCGTCGAGCGCCTCGCGGAAGCCGGCAGGGCTCGCCTCCTGCACGGGCGCGGGCCCTGCCAGCGCTGCCTTGCCAAGGGTCTGGCTGCGCTCGAGGATCTGATGGCGAAGCGCCATCACGCCGGAAAGGCCGAGGCGGGCGTCGATGCCGGTCATTGCAGCATCTCCCCGCCGGCTGATGGGCGCTGGCTGCGCGGCCCGTTGCGCGGCCGGCCGGCAAGCGCTGCCAGCTTGTAGCGCAGCGTCCGCTCGCTGATGCCAAGGCGCTGCGCGGCGAGGTTGCGCCGGCCGCCGCTGGCCTCGAGGGCTGCGCGGATGGCCTCTGCCTCGCGCGCCTTGACGGTGACGATGAGGCCGTCGCCGGCGCTGCCTGCAACCGACACGGCGCCGTGCGCGGCATCGAGCCTGAGCGCCGAGGCGCCGATCGGGCAATCGCCGGCGAGGATGGCGGCGCGCTGGAGGATGTTGTCGAGCTCGCGGACATTGCCGGGAAACGCATGGGCGATGAGGGTCTCGATCGCGGCATCGGTCAGCCACGGCAGGCGCCCGTGTTCGCGCCGGGCGATGCGCACGATGAGGCCGGCTGCCAGCGGCAGGATGTCGGCGCGGCGCTCGGCAAGCGGCCGCGTGCGCAGCGGAAAGACGGCAAGCCGCCAGAAGAGATCCTCGCGGAAGCGGCCCTGTGCGACATCGGCGGAAAGATCCCGGTTGGTGGCAGCGACGATGCGAATGTCGACCGGAACCGCCTTCACGGCGCCCAGCGGCAGGACCTCGCGCTCCTGCAGCATCCGCAGGAGCTTCGCCTGGAGCGCCAGCGGCAGCTCGCCCAGCTCGTCGAGGAAGAGCGTGCCGCCGTCTGCCGCGCGCACGAGCCCGAGCGACGGCCCCTGGGCACCGGTGAAGGCGCCGCGTTCATGTCCGAAGAGCAGCGCTTCGAGCATCGCCTCGGGAAGCGCCGCGCAGTTGACGGGAACGAAGGGCTGGCTGGCGCGCGGGCTCTGCGCATGGATGTACCGGGCCAGCACTTCCTTGCCGGAGCCCGATGGTCCCTCGATGAGAACGGTCGTCTGGGTGCGGGCCACCTGCGTGGCGTCGGACAGGAGGTCCTGCGACCGGGGATCGACGGCAACCGGTGCTACCCCGCGTTCCAGCGCATCGGCAACGGCGGCAGCAAGACGCTCCTGCAGCGGGGTTGGCTGCGGCAGCACGGGCGGAAGCGCAAGCCCGGCGTCTGCCATGCTGGCGAGCAGGCGCTGCCAATGCCGCGACGTCGAGGGGTCCGAGCGTGTGCCGTTCGCAAGATCTGGCGCCATCCATCCTCTCCCGGTGTCAGCGTCCGGGGCAGGTTGAAGCTTTCCCGCCGCCGGCCGTTATCGCCGGGGATGCAAGAAGCGTGCCAGCTGCGCGCCACTCGGCAATCGGCTCCCCGGCGAGGACCGCGGGCGGAAAAGCGTCAAACGATTGACGGCGGCAGCGTCAGAAAATTGACGGTTGCAGGACGGCAGGGAAGCTCCGGCGCTTCCCGTGTCTCCGGCGCTTCACACGTCTCCGGATGGCGCCGAACGGCTGGCCTTCACGCTGGCGCGGTGCCGCTTGGCCGCCAGGCGCCTGGCACGCGCCGCCTTTCCCGGCCTTGTGGCGACCCGCGGGCGCGGCGGGGTGGCGGCTTCCTTCAGCAGGGCAAGCAGCCGGGCAAGCGCCTCCTGGCGGTTGGCGGCCTGGGTGCGATGGCGATTGGCAAGGATCTGGATGCTGCCGTCGGCTGCGAGGCGGCGGCCGGCAAGGCGGGCCGCGCGCATCCGGATGCCGGGGGACAGCCCCTTGGCGGAGGCAAGATCGAACCGCAGCCGGACGGCGGTTGCCACCTTGTTGACATTCTGGCCGCCCGGCCCCGAACCGGTCTGGAAGCTCCAGGAACAGGCCTCGGGGTCTATATTCAGGCGCGTCATGCGTTGCCGTCTGCCTGCGGCGGGCGGGCCGGTTGGAGCCGGCCGGCGCCCATGCTACGGGCCCGCGCATGCTGCAGCAGCCTCCCCCCCGCGCGAAACGTGCGCGCACCACCCGCCGCACCTTCCTGATCGGCACTGGGGCCGTGCTCGGCATCGGGGTGGGGTTCCTGCTGTGGCCGCGCGAGTGGAAGGCGCCATCGCTTGCAGCCGACGGCGAAGTGCCGCTCAACGCCTGGGTCCGGGTGGCACCCGACGGGCAGGTGATCCTGGCGATCCCGCAGGCGGAAATGGGGCAGGGCGCCTGGTCGGGCCTCGCCCAGATCCTCGCCGACGAGCTTGGCGCCGACTGGCAGCGCGTGGCCGTCGAGCCCGCGCCCCTGCACCCGGCCTATGCCCATGTCGGCATGGTACGGCAGGGAACCGCCGGCCTGCCGCCGATGATCCGCGATCTTGCAGCGCTTGCCGGCACCAATGTCGTGCGCACCATGAACCTCCAACTGACGGGCGGCAGCACCTCGATCAAGGGCTATCATGACATCGTGCGCGAGGCAGGGGCAGCCGCACGGGCCATGATCGTCGGGGCTGCCGCGCGGGCCTGGGGGGTCAACATGGCCGAAGTCGACACCCGGGATGGCTTTGCCATCTTCCAGGCGAACCGGATGCCCTTTGCCGATGCCGTCAAGGGCGTGGATCCGGCGGACGCCAGGCGCGCCGTCCTGCGCCCGGCCGGGACGGGCGGGCTGATGGGCAAGGCTGTGCCGCGGCTCGATCTTCCGCCCAAGGTGGATGGCACTGCCCGCTTCGGTGCCGACGTGCGGGTGCCGGGCATGCTGTTCGCGGCGATCGCCCATGGCCCCGTCGGCAATGGCCGGCTGGTCTCCGTGCGCGGGCCGGAGGGCGCACGCGTGGTGAAGGGCGGCAACTGGGTGGCAGCCACCGGCGAGACGACCTTCGAGGCGATGCGCGCGCTCGAACGGCTGACGATCGACTGGGAGACGGACGGCGAGCCGGCCGGCGACTGGATCGATGATGCCATTGCCGAGGCACTCAACGGCGAAGGCGGCAAGGCGGTGGCGCGCTCGGGATGGCGCGAGGAGGCGCTTGGCGACACGCCGCTTGTCGCCGACTATTCGGTGCCTTTCCTTGCCCATGCCTGCATGGAGCCGATGACGGCGACCTGCCGGATCGAGGAAGGCCGCGTCGAGCTGTGGGGGCCGACCCAGTCGCTCACCCTTGCGACCATGGCGGTTGCCGACGCGCTGGGCGTGGACCGCTCGGCCATCACCGTGCACCCCACGCTGCTCGGCGGCGGCTTCGGTCGCAAGGCGGAGACCGATCATTTCGTGAAGGCGGCCCTCATCGCGCAGGCCATCGGCCGCCCGGTGCAGCTGCAGTTCAGCCGGACGGAGGATCTGCACGCCGACATGTTCCGTCCGGCCGGTGCTGCCAGGATGCGCGCGCGACTGGATGACGACCGCCGGATCGCGGCCCTTGACGCGCGCGTTGCCATCCCGAACGTGGGGGCAAGCGCCATGGCGCGCTACCTGCCGCGCCTGGCTCCCTCGCCCACGTCGGCCAGCGCATCCGCCATCGAGGGGGTGGACCGGATTGCCTATGCGGTTCCCGCCTTCCGCGCGACGCATGTGCCGGTGGTGACTGCCGTTCCCCTGGGGTTCTGGCGGTCGGTCGGGCACAGCTTCTCGGCCTTCTTCGTTGAAAGCTTCATGGACGAGCTGGCGGAGGCCGCCGGCGTGGATCCCGTCACCTTCCGGATGCGGCACCTCGCCGACCGGCCGCGCCATGCCGCCGTGCTGAAGGCCGTCGCAGAGGACAGCCGGTTCCGCGATCCTTCGCCCGAAGGCTTTGCCAAGGGGGTGGCGCTCCACGAGAGCTTCGGCTCGATCGTCGCGCTGGTGGTGGAGGCAGGAGTCAGGGACGGCGCCATCCAGCTGCGCCGGGCCTGGGCTGCCGTCGATTGCGGACGGGCGATCAATCCGGATTCGGTGCGTGCCCAGATCGAGGGCGGGGCGCTCTTCGGGCTATGTGCTGCCATCCACGGCGAGATCCGCTTCGAGGACGGGTTTGCGAGCCAGAAGAATTTCGATGGCTACCGGCTGCTGGCGATGGCCGACGCGCCGGCCTTCTCGGTGCGGATCCTGGAATCCGGGGCGCCTCTCGGAGGCATTGGCGAGCCTGGCACGCCGCCGGCAGCCCCCGCGCTTGCCAACGCGCTTGCCGCCGCCACCGGCACCCGGGCGCGCAACCTGCCCCTGGCCGAGGCCTTCGCCTGACGTGAACCGACCCCCCGACCATCCCCTGGTGCCCCATGGGCGCGTGGGCGTCCTGCTCC
>JBDNCK010000186.1:0-4554 GCA_046719675.1 Sphingomonadaceae bacterium
ATCGATCAGCGAGATGTGGAAATGCGAGCAGCTGCCGGAGAGGCCCTTGTACGGCTTGGTCATGAACGTCGCCAGCAGGCCGTGGCGGGCGAGAAACTCCTTCACCGTTGCTTTGAAGACGAAAGCCCGATCCGCCGCGGCCACGCCGTCGAGGGCGCTGTAATTGATCTCGACCTGACCAGGTCCGTGCTCAACGTTCCAGGTGATGATGTCGATCCCCTGGGCTTGAAGCGTGCGGATCAGTTCGTCGATCGCCGGGTGTTCGTGCGTCCGCCGCGTTACGAAGATCGGCTGTCCGTCGAAGATGGGCTTTCGGGTCGCTTTGTCGACGACGTAGAACTCGTACTCATGGCCCATTTTGACCCGGTAGCCCATGTCGGCCGCGAGGTTCAGCATCTTTTTAAGCAGGAGCCGCGGCATCGCCATTTGCGGGCGCCCATCATACCACATCGTATCGCAGATCACCCGCCCCGTCTTCTCCAGCCACGGCACGGGGGAGAGGCTGGCGGTGTCCGGCACCATGACGCAATCGGTGTAGTTCACCTCCTCGTTGTAGCCGCTGTTGCGGACAGGGATGGAATAGCTGTCCAGCGCCACCGTTCCGCCATACAGGTTCAAGCCAGACTGCATGTACCCAGCGATGTGATTGACAGGAATCGTTTTGCCGCGCGACAGCCCAGCCATGTCCGGCAGCTCGAAGCGGATGTAGTCGAACCCGGCCTGCCTCACCGTCGCCGCGAAGGCTTCCGCCTCGTCGCGTGTCGCGAGCCTGGGCGTGGGCAGGATGTCGGTAGACCTTGGCTCGTCCAGGATTTTCAGCATGGTCATTGCCCTCTCGCTATCCTTGATCAGCGCCCTTCGGCACGCAGGGAAGAGGCGATGCCGAGGAAGTTGTCGCTCAGCCGACGGGCTGCGCCATTGAAGGCGGGAAGCCTTTCAGTGACCTGGTCCGAAAGGCGTGCTGCGCCGTCCGCCCCAAGCGCGGCGTGAAGCGACGCCGCGTACGCAGGGATCTTCCGCCAATCACTCACGGTCTCTCGCGTTATCTCGCAATGATATTGGAGTCCGTAGGCGTGGCGTCCCCAGCGAAAGGCCTGCACAGCACACGCTGAATTGCCCGCCAGGACCGTCGCCTGTTCGGGCAGCCGCTTCACTTCCGCGCCATGCCACTGAAAGGTTTCGATACGGCGGGGGAATCCGCGGAACAGCGGATCAGCGAGACCATCTTCCGTGAGCGTCACCTCGGCGAGGCCGACCTCCGGAGCCGCGGCGGGGCCGACCGTGCCACCTAGGGCAACAGCAAGCAGTTGATGGCCCAGGCAAACTCCAAGGAACGGGCGGCCGAAGTCACGGACCCAGCGCCGGATCGCTGCCTTTTCCGGAGCCAACCATGGATACTCCGCTTCTTGCCAGACATCCATGGGACCACCCATGACGACCATGAAATCGTAACGATCGAGCGGCGGAATGCTCTCCCCTGCATCGAGTTCGATCTCGTCCCATGTGATGCCGGCCTCGCGCCAGAACTCCCGGAAGCTTCCAGGGTGTTCGACATCAGCATGCTGGAAGACGAGGATTCTCATTGCACAGACCCTCAAAAGGCTCGGACGTGGGCGTCTGACTGGACAAGGCAGCGGCGTTTCAACCTATTCGGCGGCCTGTCGCCGAGTCGAACACGATCAGGCGCGACACGTCCGGGGTGACCGAGACTCGCGCGCCAAGCCGCAGAGCGGCACCTGTCGCCGCGGACACGACAGAGCGGATCTGATAGGAAGCGGCGACGACGGTCACCACGGCCTTCATGCCGAGACGCTCAACATCGACTACCTCGGCAACGCTACCCTCCGCTGTCGGCGGCCCGAGAGCAACATGCTCTGGCCTGAGGCCCGCCTCGAAGCGGCATGCAACCGGGCCCAGCGTGCGAGCGAGCGTCGTGCCAGCGGCGGCGACGATGCTCGCAAGGCGGATTCGGCCTCCCTCCGCTGGATCGAACTCCGCCGGCAGGATGTTGATCTCCGGAGAGCCAACAAAACGGGCGACGACCCGATCGGCCGGCCGATCGTAAAGATCCTGCGGCGAGGCCACCTGCCTGACGCGACCGCCGCCGAGAAACACAACATGGTCGGCGACCGCCAGGGCCTCAACCTGATCGGGTGTTGCCAGCACAAAGGCGTGCCCCTGCTCGAGCTGCAGGCGGCGAAGCTCAGTGCGCAGCTCGACACGGAGCTGCGCATCGAGGCTGGAGAAAGGCTCGTCGAGCAGAAAGAGAGCAGGATCCCGAACCAGCGCACGCGCAAGCGCGACGCGTTGCCGTTCGCCGCCGCTCATGGCCCGCGGCAGGCGAGAGAGGAGATGGCTGATACGCAGGCTTGCCGCTGTCTCGCGCACGCGCCTCTCGATCTCCGCTGCCGGCATGCGACGGATCCGCAGAGGATGAGCTATGTTCTCGAGCCCCGTTCGATCCGGATAGAGCGCGAGGGTGTCGAAGATCATCGCAACGTTCCGATCCTTCGGCTCGAGATCCGTGACGTCTCGCCCCCGGATCGCGACGGTACCGGCATCTGCACGAGTGAGGCCGGCGATGACCCTAAGCAAGGTTGTCTTGCCGGCTCCCGCCGGGCCGAGCACGGCCACAAGGGAAGACCCCGGAACGACGAGATCGACGCTGTCGAGCGCCTGAACCCGACCGAACCGTCGCGAGAGCCCAAACGCTGCCAAGGCCTCCGCGGTCGTCACGGCGCCCCCGCCGGCAGCGCGTAGCCGTTGTCACCATTGAAGAGAACAAGTCCCGTTGCATCCGCGGCGAGAGCCAGCTCCTGACCGAGTTCGGCGACAGTGGGAGGAATTACAATCAGCCTGAGGGTCACGTCCTCCACCTCCACAGTGACGACAGAGTCCGAGCCGCGCGGCTCGATCGCACGAACTCGCCCCGCCAGAGGAGCGTTCGCGAAGTCAGCAAGAGGACGGAGCGCCTCAGCCCGAATGCCGAGCTCGATCCTTGTTCCCACAGTTGTTGAGGGCGGCACCATGGCGTCGGGCAGCGGCACGAGGAAGCGACCCCGCTGGAACACCCAGCCGTCCGGGCCGCGCGCCAGCTCTCCGCGCACCAGGTTCATTGCCGGCATACCAAGGAACCCAGCGACGAAACTGTGAGCGGGGTGCTGGTAGACCTCTGTCGCCGTCGCACATTGTCTGATACGCCCGTGACTCATGACCGCAATGCGCGCAGCCAGAGAAAGCGCCTCCACTTGATCATGCGTCACGTAGATGATTGTGAGGCCGGTCTCTGCCTGCAGCCGCCGCAGCTCTCGCCGCATGGCGAGCCTCGCTTCGGCCTCAAGGTTCGAAAGAGGTTCATCCAGCAGCAGCAAGGCTGGGCGCGTTACCAGCGTCCGGCCGATCGCGACGCGTTGCAGCTGCGACCCGCCAAGCCGCGATGTCGGCTCTTTCAGAAGCGGAACAAGGTCGAGCAGGCTTGCGACCTCCCGCACGCGCCTTTCGACCTCAGCCCTCGGCAAGCCGCGAACCACAAGGCCGAAGGCGAGGTTCGCGGCCACTGTCATGTGCGTAAAGACGGCGTAGTCCTGGAAAACCAGCCCCACATTTCTCTCGCTGGGTGGCTTGTCAACGACCGACACTCCATCGATCCGGATATTTCCGCTCGTCGGCGCTTCGAGACCGACGATCATATTGAGGGTCGTGGACTTCCCGCAGCCGGACGGTCCAAGGAGAGCCAGGGTCTCGCCCTGCGCCACCTCCAGATCGATGCCATCGACGGCGATCACCGCACCGTCGTCATACTCCTTGCGGAGCGCAACGAGTTCGAGCTTCGGTGACATCATCGCTTGACCGCCCCGAAGGTCATCCCGCGCGCGAGATGTTTCTGGATGAGGAATCCCGCGATAACGAGCGGGAGCATGGCGAGCACCGCGAGCGCCGCCTGTACGCCGTAGAGCGTGCCAGCCGTGGCGGTCACGTATTTCGCGAGCCTAACCGGAATCGTCTCTATCGTGCTGTAGGAGAGAACGAGCGCGAAGAGAAATTCGCTCCAGTTCAGGATCAGCACGAACAAGGTGGTTGAGAAGAGTCCGCCTCGGATCAACGGCACGGTGATGGTAAGGTGCGCGACGAGGCGAGACTTTCCGTCGACCATCGCTGCCTCCTCGATCTCGCGGGGGACATCTTCAACAAAGCTCTTCAGCATCCACGTGCTGAATGGGAGCGTCGCCGCTACGTAGATCGCAATCAGGCCGACGTAGGTGTCGATTAGTCCTACCGTCGAGTAGATGAGAACGAGCGGAACGGCCAGTGCCGCCGGTGGGAACATCCGCCCCGAGAGGATGATCAGCGGCGTCGAACGTCCGCCGTCGCTGTAGCGCGCGATGCCGATCGCCGCCATCAGTCCGACGCCGACGGAGATCGCTGTGGCGAGGAGTGAGGCAACGATCGATCCGAATACGGCATCGGTCGCGGACTGGCTCACCCCGCCCACGCCGTAGACGCGGATAGCGTGCGGATCGAACAGAGTCTTGAAGTTGACGAGCGTCGGATGGC
>JBDNCK010000187.1:0-4541 GCA_046719675.1 Sphingomonadaceae bacterium
CGCGGGCGCTGCTCCCGCGCGCCTCACGTCGCGGCCGGGAAGCGAGATCGCAGCTTCCGTCTCCCCGGACGGGCGCACGCTTGCCTTCATCGGGGCCGAAGCGAGCAACCAGTTCTACCTGATGCCCGAGGCGTGGCTGATGCCAATGGCCGGCGGCACCGTCCGCAAGGCAGCGCCCGCGCTCGATCGGCCGATTGCCGGCCCCCTCGTCTGGCGCGAGGATTCGGCGGCCCTCTTCGCCCTCTACCACGACGCCGGGGTAACCCGGGTGGGCGAGATCGACGCGACAACCGGCCAGGTGACGGTCCGCGTGCGCGAAGTGGGAGGGACCCGCCTCTACCTGCCTTCGGCCGGCGGCAGCTTCGCCCATGCTGCCGGCACCTTCGCCTACACCAGCAGCTTCACCGATCGCCCCAACGGGCTCGGCATTTCCAGGGGGGCGGGCGAGACCGGCGCCATCGACCCGAACGCCCGCTGGGCCGAAGGCAAGCGTGCCGGGCGGATCGAGGAAGTGCGCGCGACAAGCCGTGCCGACGGCCGCGAGATCCAGGGCTGGCTGATGTTTCCGCCCGATTTCGCACCCGGCCGGCGCTATCCGCTCATCCTCGACATCCATGGCGGGCCCAACACCGATTATGGCCCCTTCTTCTCGGTGACCCACGCGCTTTATGCAGCCAGCGGCTATATCGTGCTCTTCACCAACCCGCGCGGCTCGATCGGCTATGGCCGGGAATTCGCGAATCTCATCACCGGCACCTATCCCGGAGCAGATCATGATGACCTGATGTCGATGGTCGATGCCGTGGCAGCCCGGCCCTATGTCGACCAGCGCAACCTGTTCATCGGCGGCGGATCGGGCGGCGGGGTGCTGACCTTGAACGCGATCGGCCGCGAGCCCGGCAAGTTCCGCGCAGCAGTCGCCCTGCGGCCCGTGACGGACTGGGTCAACCAGGCAACGACATCCGACAGCCCGGCCTTCTTCGCCAGGCAGTGGATGGGCGGGCTCCCCTGGGAGGATCCGGAAGGCTATCGCAGCCGCTCGCCCTTCTGGCTTGCGGGGCAGATGACCACGCCCACCATGCTGATCACCGGCGAGATGGACTACCGCACGCCGATGTCACAGACGGAGATGATGTTCGGCGCTTTGAAGCTGCAGGGCGTGGAGACGGTGATGGTCCGCCTGCCCGAGGCCAATCACGGGATGGGCCGGCCGTCGCAGTGGCTGCAGTCGGTGCTGGCTCCGATCGACTTCTTCAACCGGCACCGGGCGAAATAGGATCCTTCAGCCGGTTTGCGTGGGTCTTCAGGAACTTGGCAACCTTGGGCGCGATGACGGCCGAGCAATAGGGGTTCCTGCTGCCCACGCGGTCGAAATAGCCCTGGTGCTCGGCTTCGGCCGGCCAGAAGGGCGCAGCCGGCTCGATGGTGGTGACGATGGGCTGTGCCCAGTCCGCCTGGGCGCGGGCGATGGCGGCCCTGGCGTCGGCTTCCTGCGCTTCGGATTGCGGAAAGATCGCAGAGCGATACTGGGTGCCGACGTCATTTCCCTGGCGATTGAGCTGGGTCGGGTCATGGGTGGCGAAGAAGATATCGAGAATGTCGGCATAGCTGACCATTGCCGGATCGAAGCGGATGCGCACCGCCTCGGCATGGCCGGTGCGGCCGGAGCACACGTCGCGATAGGTCGGATTGTCGACATGGCCGCCGACATAGCCCGACTGGACGTCGACAACCCCTTGTACGCGCAAGAAAATCGCCTCCGTGCACCAGAAGCAGCCCCCTGCCAGCACGGCCTCTTCCAGTTGTGTTGCCTGCGTCATGTCGGTACCTCCGCAGGCCATGTGCGCAGGGTGCAGCAAAGGTGCAACCCTGACGCCGGAATTTGCCCGGCAACTTGACAAGCCGGAGGTCGCAAACCATCGTCTTGATATAAGGGTCGAAGCAGGATTGTTGCCTGGGACGGGCGGGCAGCATGATGGCGGGGGACGGAGATGTACGCTCGTCCGGTGTCCACACGTCACAGACGTGAATGGCTCCTGTGGTGAGGTCCGACGAAGCGACGGCCTTCGAGCGCGTGCAGACGTTCGTGGCTGACGTGAAACACGCCGAGACGCTGGAGGAAATCGGCGGCCTGCTGTCGCAGGCCACGCGCTCGTTCGAGTTCGACCATTTCGCCATGACCCAGCGCTATGGGCTGCGCATCGACAATGCCCCGGTCCAGCTGACCGACTATCCCGAGGAATGGGTGGATTTCCTGCGCTCCGGCAGCTTCTGGGCCGATGATCCGGTGCTTGCCGCGTGCCAGCGCTCGGTGGCGCCCTTTGCCTGGGACGATCTGTCGTCGATGCTGAACCTCACGGCGCGGCAGGAAGAATATATGCAGGCCGCCGCAGCCCAGGGTCTCGAGACAGGCTGGACCGTGCCGATCCACATTCCCGGCGAAGCCAGCGGGCTCTGTTCCTTTGTCCTCTCCTCGCGGCGGGACATCCCGCGTCACAGCCTTCCAGCAGCGCAGTATCTCGCCTGCTTCAGCTTCGAGGCCGCGCGCCGGCTCGCCAATCGGGGCACGCCGCCCCTTCCCCGCCTGACCAGGCGCCAGCTGGAATGCGTGGTGCTGGCAGCCAAGGGGAAGAGCGACTGGGTGGCCGGCCAGATCCTTGGGCTCGCGCCCGATACCGTCCACAAATATCTGGAACAGGCCAAGGCGCGCTTTGGCGTGTCAAGCCGGACGGAACTCGTCGTGCGCGCGCTCTATGACGGGCAATTGAGCTTCGGCGACCTTCTTGGCTGATACAGAGTTTTCGGCTTGCGTGAATGCGGTTTTCATATGATGCTCCACGGGCCAGCCATCTTGCGAGTCGGGTGGCCGGTCTTCCAAGGTGTCGCTCGCAACAGGGGGTTTTCATGAAGCGCATCCTGCTTTCCGGCGCCGTTTTCCTGTTGGCGCTGCCGGGCGTGGCGGACGCCAGCCCGTTCGAACGGGTGGCACGGGGCGGATCCAGCGGGTTCACGTGGGAAGCCCGCAGCCTCATCGTCGGCCAGACCTCCACTGCTGTCGTTCCTCCCGGCGATCTCATCTATCTTCCCAGCCGCCCGGGCAAGGATGGCCTGGCGTTCCTCGAGATCGGCTTCGGCTCGGCGGGCACCGGCTTCTGCTCGGGCAGTCTCATGGCCGGCGGCGCTGCGATCCTGACTGCCGCGCACTGCGTGACCGACAATTTCGGGAACATCGCGGCAACCGGTGGGTTCGCCTATTTCTACAACGGGTCGGCCGACCCCTTGTACGATCTGGACTTCGGGTTCACCCCGGGCATCGAGCGCGTTGCCCTGGGCAGCGTGCATGTCGCCCCTGGCTACACGGGCGAGGTCATCGATCACAACGATCTTGCGATCATCTTCCTGGCAGGGGCAGCACCCTCCTTTGCCGTCCAGTATCTGCTGGCAGCCCTCGCCGATCCGACCGACATCATCTTCAACGTCGCAGGCTTCGGCAATCGCGGCACCAGCGGTGCAGCAGGGGCCGCCGGGGGCAGCTTCGGGCGCCTGCGCGAGGGGGACAACATGTTCGAGTATGCGCTCGGCAACCCGCTGTTCGGGAACGCCTGGGCCCTGACCCTGGGTGATCCCCTGTCGCGAATTGCCGACAGCTGGGTCTCGGATTTCGACCGGGTCGGGTTTGCCGCCAACGACACGTCCTGCCTGGTGACGACGTCGCATCCCAATTTCGTCGGCCTGGGGCTTGGCAACACCTTCTGCGACACGGGCCTCGGCCCGCGCGAAGTGGGCGTGGCCGGAGGCGACTCGGGTGGCCCGCAATTCGTCGATGGCCGGATTGTCTCCGTCACCTCCTACGGCCTGACCTTCGGCCCGGCCTTCGGCGATTTCGGAGGCGGGCTCAACAGCGGTTGGGGCGAATTCTCCGGCTATGCGCCGGTGTTCCGCAACCGCGCCTGGATTGAAAGCCTGGTGCCTGGTGCCTTTGGCGACAATGGCGTGATTCCGGAGCCGGGCACCTGGGCGATGCTGATTGCCGGCTTCGGGCTGGTGGGTGTGGCGGCGCGCCGCCGCCGGATCGAACGGGCGGCCTGACGGCCAGACGCGCATATGCCCGCACCGGATGATGGTCCGGACGGGCTGACGCCGTCACTGTTTTCGACCTGAACGCAAAAGGGGCTGGCGGATCGCTCCGCCAGCCCCTTCCTCGTTCGCCTGGCGAAGACTCAGGCGGCAACAGCCTCCTTGCGCCGGCGGCGGGCGGCGGCGCCCACGAAACCGAAACCGGCGATCAGCATCGCCCAGGTGCCGGGCTCGGGGATGACGCCCCCTTCGATCGGCAGCAGGTTCGACAGGATGAAGTCCCGGTGGATATAGAGCGGAACGAAGCCGTTCAGCTCGCCGCAGCTCGACTGGAGGCCAGCCCGGCAGTCGCCCCATTGCACCCCGAAGGAGAGGCCATAGGAGGTGACGGAGACGATGCGGCCGTCGGCATTGAACTGCGGGCCACCGGAATCGCCGCCGGCGACACCGACTTCGGTCGCGCC
>JBDNCK010000019.1:0-12563 GCA_046719675.1 Sphingomonadaceae bacterium
CAGTGCAGTGCCGCGCCCGGTGCCAGGGCGAACCCCGAGGTGCGAGCGAAAATCTCCTGGAAGGCCACCACCAGCTCCTTGCGCGAGAGCATGTTGCCGACGCACATGTGGATGCCGCGCCCGAAGGCAAGGTGCGTTCGCGCATTCTTCCGCTCGACGTCGAAGCGGTCCGGATCGGGAAAGCGCGCGGGATCGCGGTTGGCAGCGGCAAAACGGGCCATCAACATGGTCCCGCCCTTGACCGGCACGCCGGCCACTTCCGTGTCGCGGGTGACGACGCGCCAGAGGCCCGAGGTCGGACTTTCCAGCCGCAGCATCTCTTCCACCATGTTCGGGATGAGCGACGGGTCTGCCCGCACCTTCCTGCACTGGTCCGGATTCTCGATCAGCATCAGCAGGCCGCCGGCAAGGGTCGAGGTCGTCGTCTCATTGCCTGCCACCATCAGCTGCTGGAGGATCGACATGATCTCCGCATCCTCCAGCGGCTTCTCGCCATCGACGCTGGCGTGCACCAGATCGTTCAGGAGATCGTCCGTCGGCCGGGCGCGGCGGGCGTCGATCAGCTCCTTGGCATGGCGCTGGAACTCGACGACTTCGCGCGCGCACTCAAGCTCGCGCTCGCGCGGGATCATCTGGCCCAGCCGGTCGGCAAAGGCATCCGACCAGCGCTTGACGGTTGCGATGTCGGTCGAGGAGTCCATGCCGATCTCGGAGGCGATCACGCCAACGGGCAGGGGAACAGCAAACTCCGCCACGAAATCCACCGTTTCGCCACGGTCGGCCTTCGCCAGCATCGCCTCCAGCAGCCGCACGGCAATCGCGCGGATCTTCGCCTCGATCGCATCCACCCGCTTCATCGAGAAGGCAAGGTTCACCAGCTTGCGAAAGCGGGTGTGAACGGGCGGATCGGCCGTCAGCAGCGTGTCGACGGCCGGCCAGCCGGTGTCGAGGATGGCCTTGACCTCGGGGTCGGTTGCGCGCGCGCCGGAGAGGATGCCGCCGAAATCGTTCGAGAATTCCTCGACCCGGCCGAGCACGTCGACGAGCGCATCATAGCCTGCGACATAGGTGATGGGGGTACCCGGCACCTGGAAGACGGGCGCTGTCCGATGCACGTCGGCATAGAAGCTCCACGGGTTCGAGAGAACCTCGGGGGCGAAGGGGTGTTGGCTTGGCACCTGGCTCATGGCTCCCAGATACAGGCGAGGCGGGCCTTGGCCCGACGCGCCAAAGTGACAGGCTCCAAGGACTGTCAGGCGGCCATCTGGTCCAGGAACTGCTTCAGGTCGAAATAGTCCCGCCAGTGGGTAATCTGCCCGTCCTGCACATCGAAGGCACCCATCACCCGCAGGCTGATGTGCCGGCCGTCCTTCAGGCGGAAATCGTCGGTCCGCTCGGTCAGCACCGTGTTGCCGTCAGCCGCGATCGCGTGCAGCTTCCAGTCCATGCCCTCGGCCGGCAGCTGGGCGAGGAAGGCGCGGGCGGCAGCGCGGCCATGAACCGTCGGCATGGGCACATTGTCATAGACGACATCCTCGGCAAGCAGCGCCATCGCGCCATCCATGTCCATGGCGTTGATGCGCGCGATGAAGGTCCGGACGGTGTCGAGCGGGGTCATCGGCGGGTCTCCTGCTTCAGGGGTGGGCGGTGGCACCGCCATCGACGACAAGCGAGGTGGCCGTCACGAAGCGGGCGTCGTCGGAGGCGAGGAAGGCTGCAACGCCTGCGATGTCGTCCGGCTCGCCCAGCCGCTTGAGCGCGGCCTTCTCCCGCCAGTAGGCGCCGAATTCCGGGTTGGCGGCAAAGGCGGGCCGGGTGATGCCGGTGAGGATGGCGCCCGGCTGGATGCAGTTGACGGTGATCCCGCGCGGGCCAAGCTCGACACCAAGCGCGCGGGCAAGCCCGAGGACTCCATGCTTGGCGGCCGCATAGGCCGCCATGCCCGCTTCGCCAAAGGAGGACATGACCGAGCCGATGAGGATGATGCGCCCGGCGTGCGAGTGCGAAAGCAGGGGAAGGGCAGCCCGGCAAAGGCGGAAGATGCTCGACAGATCAATGGCGAGCGTCTCGTCCCACAGGGCATCGCTATGGCCGTCGAGCGGCTGCAGTGCCGAAACGCCGGCATTTGCCACCACCACGTCGAGGCCGCCGAGCCGGCTGCGGGCGGCAGCGACCATCGCGTCTGCTGCGCCTTCGCCTGCAACATCGAGGAGAAGGTCCTGGCCTTCCGCCCGGTCCACCGTCAGCACTTCCATGCCTTCCGCGCGGAACCGGGCAGCGATGGCCGCGCCGATGCCAGATGCCGCGCCCGTCACCAGCGCGCGCCTGCCCGCAAGCCCCCTCATGCGATCTTCAGGATGAGCTTGCCGTCGTTCGTGCCGTCGAACAGGCGCATGAAGGCGGGAAAGGCATTGGCAATGCCTTCGTCCACATGCTCGTTGAAGACGATTCGCCCGGCGCGGATGAGCTCTGCCATGCCGGCCATTCCTTCTGGGAAGCGGGGAAGCCAGTCGCGCACCAGCAGGCCCTGGATTCGCGCGGAGTGGACGATCAGCTGCCAGAGGTTGCGCGCGCCCACCGGCTGGGGTGCGTTGTATTCGGAGATGAGGCCGCACAGCGCCACCCGCGCGCCATGCCGCAGGTTCAGGAGCGCCGCATCGAGGCAGGCGCCGCCGACATTCTCGAACACCATGTCGAGCCCTTGCGGTGCGGCGGCCCGGATCTCGGCTGCAAGCCTGTCCGCATCCTTGCCGCGATGGTCGATGGCGGCATCGAAGCCATAGCGTTCCACGATCCGGGCGCATTTCTCGGGGCCGCCCGCGATCCCGATCACCCGGCAGCCCTTCCACTTGCCGAGCTGGCCGACGAGGGAGCCGACGGCGCCCGCGGCCCCTGACACCAGCAGGGTCTCGCCCGCTTGCGGCTGGCCGACTTCCAGAAGCCCGAACCATGCCGTCATCCCCACGGCGCCCAGCACCGAGAGGAAGTTGGTGGGCGAGGGCACGAGCGATGGATCAATGGCGCTGGTGAAGCCGCCGGCCTCACTCACCGAATGGGTTTCGATGGCATGCAGCCCAAGGACCCACTGGCCGACGGGAAAGTCGGGGGCCCGGCTTGCCGCCACCACGCCCACCGTGGTTGCGCGCACGGCGTCTCCCAGCGCGACGGGCGGCATGTAGGACGGCGCGTCATCGAGCCAGCCGCGGATGGCGGGATCGAGCGAGGCATAGCGGTTCTCGATCAGGAACTGGCCCTCGGCAAGCGGGGGGCAATCCTCCTCTGCGAGCGCGAAGTCCTCGGCAACAGGCCGCCCCACGGGGCGCCGGGCAAGGAGAAAGCGTGTCCGTTTCAATCCGATCCCCTTCCGCCATCGACGACATGCGCGGTTCCCGTGATCATGCGGGACGCTGCTCCGGCCAGGAACGAAATGGCAGCCGCGACATGGTGGGCCTCGCCCACCATGTCGAGCGCATTGCCGTCCTTCACGAAGGCGCGGACTTCCGGCGTGTCTCCATAGGCGCCGGTGATCATCTCGGTCAGGATCACCCCGGGATTGAGGCTGTTGACCCGCACCGGCGGATCAAAGCCGCCGGCTTCCACCGCGGCAATCTTCGAGAAATGGGTGACGGCGGCCTTGGCCGGACAATAGGCGGAACAATCCTCCAGCCCGATGAGGCCGGCAAGCGAGGAGACATTGATGATGGAACCGGCCGAGCCGGTGTCGCGCATGGTGCGCATGGCCCATTTGGTGCCGAGGAACACGCTCTCGACATCGGCCCGCCAGAGCGCCTGGAAATCGGCAAGGCTGGTCGCTTCCAGCGGCTTCGCAAAGAAGATCCCCGCCGAATTGACGAGGCAGTCGAGCCGGCCGAAGCGCGTGGCGATGTCGGCCATGGCCTGTTCCCAGGCCGGCTCGTCACAGACATCGAAGGCAAGGAACTCGGCAGTGCCGCCTGCCGCCTCGCACTGGGCGACCGTCTCGGCGCCCCGCCCGGCATTGCGCCCGGCCGCAAGCACGTGAAAGCCATCGCCGGCCAGCCGCACGGCCCCGGCACGGCCGATCCCCGATGTCGCCCCCGTGACGAGCGCCACCGGCGTTTCGACGCGCGCGCTCATATCCGGTCGCTCAGCAGCCAGCCGCCATCGACGACGAGGCACTGGGCGGTCATGAACGCGGCCTCGTCGGAGGCGAGGTAGCAGATGGCCTCCGCGATGTCGGTCGGGCGGCAATAGTCCTTGAGCGGCAGATCCGCGAAATTGGTGCGGTCCGCCCAATAGGCCTCGTCGAACATGGCTTCCGTCATCGGGGTCTTGGTGCCGCCGGGCGCCACCGCATTCACGCGGATGAAGTCGCCCTTGCGGCCAAGCTCCACCCCGACCGCACGCGACAGGTTGATGAGGGCTGCCTTGGCCGTGCCATAGGCGGTCGTCTGCATGATGGGCTTGATCCCGGCGACGCTTGCAACCGTGATGATGGACCCGGTCGCCGGCCGGCCCTGCGCTCGCATCTGGGCAACGGCGGCCCGGATGCCGAGGAACGCGCCTTCGACATGCACGCGCGCCTGCGCCTGGAAGTCGGCAAGCGGAAGGTCGACGATGGGGCCCGCCTGCGCGGTGCCGGCGTTGGAAACCAGGATGTCAAGCCGGCCGAAGCGGGCCACGCAGCAGTCGACGGCCTTCTCCCAGTCCGCCTCGCGCGTGACGTCATGAAGCAGGATGTCGCCTTCGGCGCGGATGTCGGTGCCGAGCACTTCCGCACCCCTGGCGCGCAGCGCAGCAACGGTGGCAGCGCCAATGCCGGACGCAGCGCCCGTCACCAGCGCGACCTTTCCTGCAAGCCCGGCAAGCGGGCCGCTCACAGCAGCATCACCTGCACGCGTCCGTTCGCCACGCGCGTGGGGTAGGCCGCGATCGGCGCGATGGCCGGCGGCCCGAGCACACGGCCCGACTCAAGGCAGAAACGCGCACCATGGTGCGGGCAGACGATGGAGGCGCCGCGCACCCGCCCCCCCTCCAGAGACAGCAGCGCATGGCTGCAGGTGGCAGCGGTTGCAAACCAGCGCCCGTCGCTGCTGCGCGCGACGATGAGCGCCTGGCCTTCGACCGCGCGCAGCTCACAGGCGCCCGGTGCAAGATCGGCAGCCCCCGCATCGACGAAGCGGGTCACACATCCTCGCCCACATAATCCATCAGCACCTTGTGGAAGTGGCGGATGCGCAGCTCCTGCCGGCCCAGCACGAGCCCCTGGTAGCTCGCCGAGTTCATGCCGTCCTGCACGCGCGGCAGGTTGTGGGCGTCCTGGTCGAGCACCAGCCCGAGCGAGATCTGGCCATGATCATAGGTGCGATGCTCGGGCAGCATCCAGGGCGTTCCCGGCTCCAGATGGGCAAAGTTCATGAGATCGAAGAGCATCCTGTTGGGGTCGCTCGGATGCGGCCGCGACACGAACAGCAGCATCGTCTCCCCGTAGATGTTCATCGTCACATTGGGGAAGATCATATAGTGATAATCGTCCGACAGCTGGTCGTCGGACAGGTCCGTGTAGGGATAGATGGACCCCTCTTCGCCGCGCGCCCGCTTCACCTTCTGGATGGCGAGCCTGAGCGCGCGGGGATTGCCCTCGAAGGCTGCCGGGTCGAGCCCGTAGAGCTGGGCCATGCCGACCATCACGTCCGACAGCTTCTCCTGGTCGCCATGGCGCGGGGAGGGGGTGGTGAAGGGCACGATGAAGCGGTTGTGCCGGCCGAGGCAGTCGATCTGGACGTTCCAGTCGTCGAGCCAGGACAGCAGCTCCGGGTGGATGCCCTGCACATGGTAGGTCTCGTTGAAGGCATCAACCGACGTCTTCCAGTTGCAGTCCCAGCGGATCGTCTTCCAGTCGATGAGCTTCATGTCCTGGAAGCGATAGGGATCGAGATGGGCGGGGATGACGCCGAGATAGTCGGCCAGCGGCTCGGCCTCCGGGTTCATGGTGAACCAGAAGAAGCCGCCCCAGCAGTCCACTCGCACCTGCGCGAGATGCTGGTTGCAGCCCGGAAGCTGCGGGAAGGTCTCGATGTCGGGGATGTTGACGTTCAGGCCCGCCAGATCCCATTGCCAGTGATGATAGCCGCACTTGAAGCCCTGCGCCGCGCCGGTTGCATCTTCGGGCATCACCCGGTTCCCGCGGTGCGGGCAGACATTGTAGAAGCCGCGGATGGAGCCGTCCGCCTGGCGGGCGAAGAGGAAATTCTCGCGCCCGACCGAATGGGTCATCCAGTCGCCGGGCTCGGGGATCACCTCCTCGCGCCCGCCAAGCAGCCAGACCTTCGTCCACATCCGGTCCCACTCGCGGGCAAGGAAGGCGGGGCTGGTGTAGCGTTCCTTGGGGATCAGGTCCCAGCCGAGATCCGGGTCGGGCTCCTTCCTGGCCGTGCGAGTAAAGCCGTCGGGATTGACCCGGACGAGCGGGACCGCCTTCCAGTCGATCGCACGGGTGGCCATCTCAGCTTCCTTCCTGCCATTCGCCGCAGAACTCGCCGGCTGCGGTCAGCGGCCAGATCACATGGGCATGGCCGGTGCCGACGGTGGGATGCGGGGCATAGCGCTTGCAGCTGCCCATCGCCGGTGTGCCCGGGATCCCCGGCACCCCCGGTCCCTCCACGCGCACCTGCGTCCAGTAGCGGCAGGTTGCGCAATAGGCATCGGCCATCCCCGTCCTCCCGTGCCGGCGCGGCGACCATTCGCCGAGCCAGCCTCTTGCATTTGACAGCGTGGTGCGTAAGTCACCGGCAACTGCCCTTTCGCATCGGGAGGAAACGGGGGCCATACCCCAGTTGCGCTAGGGTGTGCACGAGGGAGTGGGTCATGGGATTGCGGGAGGAAATTGCCGCCGTCACGGTCCGGTCGCTGGCCGACATCCGCAAGTCGGCCGAAAACCTGCGCGACATCGCCTGGGCGCGCGCGCGGCTGCGCGTGGCCGTGGCCGACAACATCGCCTCCAAGCAGCCGCTGACCGACGAGGACGGAGCGATCCTTGCCTCGGAAGTGTTCGGGTTCAACGCCCCGCACGAGCGCTGGTGGGCCGACACGCGCCTGGCGCTGTCCTCGCCGCTGCCGCGCGCCTGCCGCTACGAGAGCGAGGCCTTCTGGGCCAATGCCAATGGCTTCTACACGCGCCAGCCCAACCGCTATCTCGAGGCGATCGATCTTTCCAACTTCGAGAAGCGGGCGCTGTGCAAGGCGGCGATCGTCGTTCCCATCCATCTGCCTTTCGGGCAGATCGGGGCTGCCAGCTACACGGCAACCGACCCCGACCGCACCGACCTTTCGGCCGAGTTCGAGGAACATTCCGACGAGCTGGCGCTGCTTTCCCATCGCTTCATCGCCGGCTGCGTGAAGGCGCACCGCACCCGCCAGTGGCTGCCAGTGGACTGCCAGCTGACCAAGCGCGAAGTCGAATGCCTGCGCTGGGCCTCGATCGGCAAGACGGACAAGGAAATCAGCCTCATCCTCGGACGGTCCCATGCAACCGTCCGGTTCCACATCCAGAATGCCGGCGAGAAGCTCGATGCCGTCAACCGCTCGCAGACGATCTTCAAGGCAAGCCAGCTCGGCTATCTCGGCACGGCGGCCTGAGCGCGCCTTCCTCGCCCGGCCGGCCGCTGCCGACGCCTAGTCGGCGATCTTCAGCACCTGCTTGCCGCGGTTCGCGCCAGTGAACAGCCGCATGAGGGTCCGCGGCGTGTTCTCGAAACCCTGCTGCTCGTCGATCCGGAAGGCAAGCCGGCCGTCGTTCACCAGCGCGGCAAGCCGCCTGCGGATCGCCGGGAACTCGCCTGCCCAGTCGAGCACGATGAAGCCTCGCATCGTTGCCCTGCGGAAGACCAGGTTGAAATAATTTTCCGGCCCGGCCGGCATGGTGCCCGTCTCGTAGCGCGAGATTCCGCCACAGATGACGATGCGCGCACCCGTTGCGATCTCGCCCAGCATGTCGTTCAGGATCTTGCCGCCGACATTGTCGAAGACGACGTCGATGCCCTGCGGGCAGAGTTCCTTGAGGCGCGCGCGGACATTCTCGGCCTTGTAGTCGATGGCCGCGTCAAAGCCGGCTTCCGCCACCAGCCAGCGGCATTTCTCGGCGCCGCCGGCAATGCCGATCGCGCGTGCGCCCGCCACCTTCGCCAGCTGGCCGACGGTCGAGCCCGTCGCACCGGCGGCGCCCGAGACGACCACCGTGTCGCCGGGCCTTGGTTCGCCCAGCTTGAACAGGCCGCACCAGGCCGTCAGCCCCGTGGTGCCAAGCACCGACAGCATGGCAGTGGGCGGCAGGTCGGGATGGACGGCTTCGAAGCCGGCACCGTCCGTCAGCAGCCACTCCGTCCAGCCGGTGAGGCCTGCATAGAGGCCGCCTTCCTTCAGTCGCGGCGTGTTCGACTTCACCACCCGCACGATGCCCGATCCGCGCATCACGTCGCCGATCTTCATGGGCGCCACATAGTCGGCGACATTCTCGGCCCAGCCCTTCTGCGCCGGGTCGAAACCGAGCCAGAGCACCTGCACCAGCGCCTGGCCGGGGCCCGGTTCATCGGCGATCTCGGTTTCCACCAGCTGGAAATCGCTGTCCCTGAGCGGCCGGCCGCGCGGGTGGTCGGCCAGAAGCCATTGGCGGGTCTTCATGGGGGTTGCCTCCTTCGCATGCCCCTTGGCCCGCCCCCGCGCTGCTCGCCAGCCCGAAACTTCAACAGGTCACAGGCGGCTCATGGCCTCCTCATGGACGCGCCGGTCGCCCGCTGCGATCACGGCGCCTTGCGCGCCGGCGACGAGCGCCTCGCCCTGCCAGTCCGTGATCACGCCGCCCGCGCCCAACACCACCGGCACGAGAGCGGCCCAGTCGTGCAGCTTGAGCGTCTCCTCGATGACAAGGTCGAGATGGCCGGCAGCGAGCAGGCCATAATTGTGGCAGTCCCCGCCGAGCAGCGTGTCGCGCACGCATCTGGCAACCCGGTGAAAGCCGGCGTGGCCATGCGCGGTGAAGGCCGCCGGGCTGGTGGTGGCCAGATGCGCGCTTGCAAGCGACGGGCATTCCCGCACCTTGACCGGCCTGCCGTTCAGGGTCGTGCCGGGCCACTGCCCGAGCTGGCCAACCCAGCGTTCGCCGGCCACTGGCTGGTCGATGATGCCGATCACCGGGCGGCCGTCTTCCAGAAGCGCGATCAGCGTTCCGAAGGTTGCGCGCCCGGCAAGGAAGGCGCGGGTGCCGTCGATTGGATCGAGCGCCCAGATGCGGCTGCTGGTGCCCTGAAACAGGCCATATTCCTCGCCTGCGATCGAATCGCGCGGGCGATCCGCTTCGAGGATCGCGCGCATCGCTGCCTCCGCTTCGCGGTCGGCGACGGTGACGGGCGAGAAGTCCTCCTTGTGCTCGACGGCAAAGCCCGAGCGGAAATGCCGCCGCAGCACTTCGCCGGCGGCATCGGCAAGCCGGTTGGCAAGCGCAAGGTCGGGCTGCAGGCGCATCAGGAGAGGCCAAGCTCCGCCAGGATGGCCGCCCGGTTTCCGTCGTGCGCCGGGGCCGGCCGGCGAGTCGGCGGATCGGCGACGCCTGACAGCTTGACGGGGTTCCCGGCAACGCGCAGCGGCCGGCCGTTGGGAAGCGCCGTTTCCACCAGCATGGCGCGCGCGGCCACCTGCGGCTCGGCAAGCGCCTGGGAAATCCGGTTGACCGGCCCGGCGGGCACGCCGGCCTCCGCCAGCAGCGCAAGCCAGTGCGCTGCCGGCTGCTGCGCGAAATGCGCCTCGAGCAGCGCCTCGAGGGCTTCCCAGTTGGCGGTGCGCTGCGCGTTGCTCGCAAAGCGCGGATCCGCCTTGAGGTCGGGAAGGCCGACGGCATCGGCCATGGCGCCGAACAGCGAATCATTGCCGGCTGCAATCACCATCGGCCCGTCGGCGGCGCGATAGGCCTGGAAGGGCGTGATCGAGGGGTGCCGGCTTCCCAGCGGCCCGGGATCCTCGCCGGTCACCAGATAGCGGGCAATCGCATTCTCGAGGATGGCGATCTGGCAGTCGAGCATGGCGACATCGACCTGGCAGCCCTGGCCCGTGCGGGCGCGCTGCAGAAGCGCTGCCTCGATCCCGATGACGGTGAACAGGCCAGCCACGATGTCACCCAGCGAGGTTCCCACCCGCACCGGGGGCTGGCCGGCATGGCCGGTCACGCTCATGATGCCGCCCATCGCTTGCACGATCATGTCATAGGCCGGGCGGCTGGCGTAGGGCCCGGTCTGGCCGAAGCCGCTGGTGGAGGCGAGGATCAGGCGCGGGTGACGGGCGTGGAGCCTGTCCCAGCCATAGCCGAGCCTGGCGAGCGCGCCGGGGCGGAAATTCTCTGCCAGCACGTCCGCGCGCGCCAGCAGCGCCTCGAAGATGGCCCTGTCCGGCGGGGCCTTGAGGTCAAGCGCAATCGATTCCTTGCCGCGGTTGATGCTGGCGAAATAGGCGCTCTCGCCATCGACGAAGGGCGGGAAGGCGCGCGCATCGTCGCCCCCGCCCGGTGATTCCACCTTGATCACCCGCGCACCGAGATCCGACAGCAGCATGGTCGCATAGGGCCCGGCCAGCACGCGCGTCAGGTCCACGACCAGAAGGCCGGCCAGGGGCATGTCATTCGCCATCCGTCCTGCGTAAAGGCAAGGTCGAGGAAGGAAAAGGCCCATGGCACTGTCTGTCATCGGCGCGGGCTTCGGCCGCACCGGCACGCTTTCAACCCGCGTCGCGCTCGAGCTGCTGGGCTTCGGCCCCTGCTACCACATGTCGGAAGTGGTCACCCAGCCTGACCGCGTCGGACAATGGCTGGAAGCCGCTGCCGGACGGCCGGACTGGGACGCGATCTTCCGCGGCTATCGCGCCTGCGTGGACTTTCCGGCCTGCGTCTACTGGCGGGAACTGCTTAGGCAGTGGCCCGACGCGAAGGTGCTGCTCAACTGGCGCGATCCGGAAAGCTGGGTTCGCTCCACCCAGGAGACGATCTTCTCCGCCGACTTTGTCGCCCACATCGCCGACACCCCCTTCGGCGCGATGACGCGGGCGACCTATGGCGTGCTTTTCGACCAGAAGCTCAACGACCGCGAGACGTTGCGTCGGGTCTATGACGCGCATGTGGCCGCCGTTCAGGCCGAAGTACCGGCAGCCCGGCTGCTCGTCTTCGACGTGAAGGATGGCTGGGAGCCGCTGTGCCGGTTCCTCGGGGTGGCGGTGCCCGCCGTGCCTTTCCCGCGCGTCAATTCGTCGGAGGAAACACGCGCCTTCCTCGAGGCGATGATGGCCGGCCGTGCAGGCCCCGCGCACCCCCCGGGGGTTAACGGCAGCTGAATCGCCTCGACCAACGGCGGGCAGCCCTCGACGAAGCGCATCGCACATTCATGACGGTTTCGCTACTGTGAGGGCCTTTGAAGCCGTTTGCCAATCTCCCTGGCCTGCGAGGCGTGCCGGCGCAGGCGCGCCAGGCCGTGTCGGAACCTGCCGGGCGCACGCGCCTTGCGATCGCCTCCATCGCAGGTTTCTGGCTCGTCTATTTCTGCCTGGCCACCTTCCGCGCCTTCATCGGGGAAGCGCCGGCGCAGGATGCGATGCTGCTTCGTCGCTCCATCGTGACGATCGCATCGATGGGGCTGACTTTCCTGCTCTATCGCGTGCTGACCCACTTCGAGAATGCGCCCACGGGCAAGCTGCTGACGGTTGCCTTTCTTGCCTCGGTGCCGCTCGCCTTCGCCTATGCCTGCGTGAACTACACCGCCTTCTATCTCTTCCCGATCGAGCATATGGTGAAGGATCCGATGTGGGCGACGAAACCGGCGCACATCGTCATCATCGGCCAGGCGCTCGACTGGTATTTCTTCATCGCGGCCTGGGCCGTCATGTGGATCGCCATTCTCTATGCCGGCAAGGTGCAGACGGCCGAACGCGCCGCCGCCCACTATGCCAAGGCCGCGCAGGATGCGGAACTCAGGGCCCTGCGCTACCAGGTGAACCCGCACTTCCTGTTCAACACGCTCAATTCGCTCTCCACGCTCGTCATGCGCGGCGCACTCGAGGAAGCGGAGCGGATGATCCTGAACCTCTCCAACTTCTTCCGTGCCTCGCTCACGCGCGATGCAGCGGACGACCTTCCCCTGTCGGAGGAAGTGCGGCTGCAGCGGCTCTATCTCGATATCGAGCAGGTGCGCTTTCCCGAGCGGCTGAAGGTGGTGATCGATGTGCCGGAGGAACTGGGTGCCTTGCCGGTTCCGGCGCTGATCCTGCAGCCGCTGGTCGAGAATGCGATCAAATATGGCGTCTCGCGCAGCAAGCGCGAGGTGACGGTGCGGATCGCCGCGCGCCTGTCGGAGGCCGGGCGCCTCGTGCTCGACGTCGGGGACGATGGCGACGCGCTGATGGTGGACGAGCCGAAGGCGGACGGTTGCGGCGTCGGCCTGACCAATGTCCGCGCGCGCCTGGCCGCCCGCCATGGCGACGCGGCGCGCCTGGTGGCCGGCCCGGGGCCGATGGGCGGCTGGCTCTCGCGGATCGTGATGCCGGCCGAGCGC
>JBDNCK010000188.1:0-4529 GCA_046719675.1 Sphingomonadaceae bacterium
CTTGGTCTCGCCCTCGTCTTCGTGATGCTCGTCTATGGCGGCTGGAACGAGGCGGCCTATCTGTCCGGGGAAACCCGCGGCGGCGCAGCCGGGCTGCGCAAGGGTCTTGTCGGCGGGATCCTGCTGGTTGCCATCCTCTATCTTGCCGTCAACCTCGCCTATCTTGCCGGCCTCGGGCGCGATGGCCTGGCTGCTGCCACCGCGCCTGCGGCCCTGGTGGCCGGCAGGGTGCTGGGCGAAGCCGGGGCAGCCGTCATTGCTGCGGTTGTCGCGCTTGCCTCCCTGTCGACCCTCAACGTGACCACAATCACCGGCGCGCGCGCCATGTGCGCGCTTGGCCGCGACCTGCCCGCCCTCGGCCCCCTCGGGCATTGGGATGCAGGGCGATCGGTGCCGGTGACGGCGCTGCTCGTCCAGGGGGGTGTTGCGCTGCTGCTGGTGCTGGTCGGCGCCTTCACGCGCGATGGCTTCGAGGCGATGGTTGCCTTCTCGGCGCCGGTCTTCTGGGCGTTTCTTGCGCTTGTCGCGCTGGTGCCCTTCCGCGTGGCCGATCTTGCTGCCGTCCGCCTGCCCGCGGCCCTGTTCGCTGCTGCCTGCCTGTGGATGCTGTGGTCGGCCCTGGGCTATGCCCGCTTTGTCGGCAGCGCCGATCCGATTTCCGGCTGGCTGGGAATCGCAGGGCTGGCGCTGGTTGCAGCCGGCATCCCGCTGGCGCTCAGGGCGCGGAGGCCTGGAGCCGCGTGAGCTGCGCCATCTGTGCCTTGAACCGCTCGAGCTCGGCGCCTGCCAGCTGATTGCCCGAAAGCAGCTTTGCCTGCGCCGGGTTCACCGGCTTGCCGTTCTGCCAGACCTCATAGTGAAGATGCGGGCCCGTCGACATGCCGGTGGAGCCGACCGCGCCGATCCGCTGGCCCTGCGCCACCTGCTGGCCGGGCTTCACCGTGATGCGCGACAGATGGGCATAGCGGGTCCGCATCCCGCCGGCATGCTCGATGGTGACCAGATTGCCATAGCCGCCGCCCCAGCCGGCCGACACCACGCGCCCGGCCGCCGATGCGACGACGGGCGTCCCCGTGGGTGCAGCAAAATCAATGCCCTGATGCATCCGGGAATAGCCGAGGATCGGGTGGAAGCGCATGCCGAAGTTGGACGACAGCCGGGCACCTTCGACCGGCGTGCGGATGAGGCCGCGCCGCGCGCTTTCGCCATTGTCGCGATAGAAATCCCCCCTGGGACCCCAGCGCATGAGCGCAACCGAGCGCCGGCCATCGACCAGCCCGGCATAGAGCAGCTGGCCGCCGACGCGCTCGCCGGTTTCGGCCCGGCGATGGGCGACGATGAGGTCGAACCTGTCCCGCCCGCGCACACCGCGCTGGATATCCACGACATGGCCCAGCTGGCGCAGATAGTCGGAAATCACGTTGCCCGGCAATCCGGACGCCCGCAGCGAGGCATGGAGCGACCAGCCAACCTCCCCGGTGATCCGCAGGGGGGTGTCGTCGATCCGGATCGGAATGCGCGTGACTTCCAGGCCCTCGGCGCCGCGATGGAAGGCAAGCCGCAGCTCGAAGGCCGCGCGGAATTCCAGGCTTTCGACCGGGCGCGGGACGGAACGGGTCTCCCGGCGCCCCAGTACCAGGGCGAGTTCCGTCCCTGGCTTCAGCGACCGTGGCGCACCGGCCTCGGACGCCAGCGCCAGGATTGCCTGCAGGTCCTCGCGCCCTACGCCGGCCCGGCGCAACGCGGCTTCCAGGCTGCCATTGGCGCCGATCCGCGCTGCAAGCTCGATGCGCGGGCGTTCGGGAATCTCGGAAAGGCGGACCACCCTTGCCGTCGCCGGCACGACGCGACCAGTCGCACTCCCGGCCGCAAGCGCTTCGATCCGGGTCGCCTGGCGCTCCTCGAGGACGGGCGCCGTCAGCGTTTCGCCGCCGGCCATGGGAAGAACCGGGGTTCGGGTTCCAAGCGACGCCACCATGCCGATCAGCAGGACAAGGGTGGCGAGACCCTGCCACCAGCGGGCCGAGCCGATCGCTTCGCCGAGATCGACTACCAGGTCGAAGGGGCGGATCCGCGGAAGGCGCAGGCCTCCAACCTGCGGCCTGCGCGTTGCGAACGGGCGCGCAACCGGAGCATCGAAAGACGGCGCAAGCGTCGCCATTGCCTACCCGTTCCCCGCCTGCGACCTGGGGCCCGATGCCGGCACCACGTGGCAGCTCATGGTGAACAGAAGTGTCACCCGATCGGTCACGGCCGGACTTGCGATCACCTGCGCCACCCCTCCTCGGCGTCGAAGCGGCGATCCTGTTCAGAAACCAGCCGCAGGAAGGCCGACAACCGCATGAATTCCCGTGTGATTCATCGGCACCCGGGGGTCAATCCATGGGTGACAGGCGGATCCCGTTGCTGCGGCCAAACGCCCCGCTATTGCGACCAGCCGATGAACGCCCATTTCGGACCGGATGGCTTCTGTGTCACAAAACCATCGCTTGCGCAGACCGATGCGCCATGCCACCATATGTAGCGTTCCTGCTCGGGAGGGTGCCATAAGCATCGCACGACGCAAGAAGCCGGGATCGCGCGCCGCGCGCCATCTTCGCGCCGTCTCCGGGGGATCGGCCACTGGGGGATCGGCCACTGGGGGATCGGCCACTGGGGGATCGGCTTGACGCTCCGGTCGCAGCTGACCGCGGTTCTCGGGCCGACCAACACGGGCAAGACCCATTTCGCCGTCGAGCGCATGTGCGCGCACGCGGGCGGCATCATCGGTTTTCCGCTCCGGCTGCTGGCCCGCGAAGTCTATGACCGGGTCGTGGCGCTCAAGGGCAAGGCGCAGGTCGCGCTCCTGACCGGCGAGGAGCGCATCCTGCCGCCTGGCGCGCGCTATTTCCTGTGCACGGCCGAGAGCATCCCGACGGATCGTGCCCTGCCCTTCCTTGCCATCGACGAAGGCCAGATGGGGGCCGACCCGGAGCGCGGCCATGTCTTCACCAATGCCATGCTGCATCTGCGCGGCACGGCCGAAACCATGATCCTCGGCTCGGAGACCCTGCGCCCGATGATCAGGCGTCTGCTGCCGGATGCCGACATCCGGGAGCGGCCGCGCTTTTCGAAACTTTCGGCTGTTGCTCCGAAGAAGCTCTCCCGCCTGCCGCCCAGGAGCGCGATCGTCGCCTTCTCGGCCGAAGATGTCTATGCGATCGCCGAGATGCTGCGGCGCCAGAAGGGCGGAGCTGCCGTGGTCATGGGCGGCCTGTCGCCGCGCACCCGCAATGCGCAGGTCGCGCTCTACCAGTCGGGCGAAGTCGACTATCTGGTGGCGACGGATGCCATCGGCATGGGCCTCAACATGGACATTTCCCATGTCGCCTTTGCCAGCCTCTCCAAGTTCGACGGCCGCCGCCACCGGCGCCTGAAGGCAGCCGAGCTGGCGCAGATCGCCGGGCGCGCCGGACGCCACCAGAAGGATGGCACCTTCGGCACGGTCCAGCTCGGGCTTGGCGACGATTCCCGACCTGCAAGCTTCGATCCGGCCGAGATCGAGGCCATCGAATCGCATGCCTTTCCGCCTCTCGCCGGTCTGCACTGGCGCAACGCGCGGCTTGACTACAGCTCGCTGCACCGGCTGATCATGAGCCTCGACGCGCGGCCTTCGGCACCCGAGCTGATCCGGGGCGACGATGCGATCGATGTCCAGGTCCTCAAGAGCCTGGCGGGAGAGCCCTGGGTGATGGAGCGCGCGCAGGGCCGCGACCGCCTGATGCGGCTGTGGGCAGCCTGCGGCCTGCCCGACTATCGCAAGACCGGGACCGAGCGCCACGCCCGCCTCGTCGGCCGGATCTTCCGGCACCTGACCGAAGGCAATGGCCGCCTCCCTGCCGAATGGATCCGCTCGGAGCTCGCCGTTCTCGACAATATGGCAGGCGATATCGCCGCGCTTTCCGATCGCATCGCCTCGGCCCGCACCTGGACCTATGTCGCGCATCGTCCGGACTGGCTGGACGATCCGCAGGGCTGGGCCGAACGCGCACGCGACGTGGAAGATCGGCTGTCCGATGCGCTCCACCAGCGGCTCACCCAGCGGTTCGTCGATCGCCGTACCTCTGTCCTGCTGCGCGACCTGCGCCTGAAGAATCCCGATCTTGCCGTGCAGGTCGACCCCGACGGCTCGGTCCTCGTCGACGGAGCGATCATCGGCATGCTGTCCGGCTTTGCCTTCGCGCCCGACCCGGCTGCGCGCGCCGGCGAGAAGAAGCTGCTGCTGGCAGCCGCCGAGCGCCGCCTTGCCAAGGAGCTGGCGCGGCGCGCAGAGGCACTCGCCCGGGCGCCAGAAACCGATCTTGCGCTCGTCTTCGATGGCCGCATGCCGCCCCGCATCCACTGGTGCGGGGCGCGCGTGGCAACGCTGCGGCGCGGCCGCACGGCGCTCGACCCGCGGATCGAGCTGGACCGAAGCCTCGACTGCCTGTCGCCGGCCGCGCGCGCGCCGGTGGAAGCGCGGCTCGATTCCTGGCTTGCCGCGCCTTTGC
>JBDNCK010000189.1:0-4515 GCA_046719675.1 Sphingomonadaceae bacterium
CCAACGCCGCCCACGCGCACCATTCTCGACACCACCACCAACCAGCGCAGCCGCGACAACCAGTTCCTGCGCCAGATCGCGGAGTTCCACGCCTATCACCTCTATCTCCAGCCTGCGCCCGGAATCGGCGTGGACATGGGGCATTTCAAGCCGTTGCAGATGATGCTTGCAATGCCGCCGCAAGGCGTTCTGTCGGTCGACTTCGGCAGTGCGACCAATCTTTCCCGCTTCTCGACAAGCAACCGGATGCTGCAGCCGACGACCAGGGTCGGGGTGGCAACCGAGCCGCTCACCCGCGCGCCGGTGCCCGTCGTGGCGCCGGTTGCGCTCGATCCGCCGATGGGGCTCGAGCCGTCGCTCCTGCGGATCATCCCGCCCCCTGTCGAACTCGAGACCGGGTCGGATGCCGCAAGCCCGGCCGAGGCCCATCTGCGCGCCGCAGCTGCCGTCACTGCCTCGGCGCGCAGCATTTCGGCGTCAGGCGAGGTGGACGGGCTCCGGTACCGCCGGCCGCTGATCCCGGGATTGCCGGTGCTGGTGCGCGGCGCTGGCCGGCAGATGAGTGGGCCCTATCTCGTGACCTCGGTCTCGCACCGCATCTCGCGCGACGGCTGGAGCCAGAGCTTCCAGGCGATGCGCAACGCCGTCGGGCTCATCGGGATCGAGCCCTTCCTCGATCCGCTGGCTCCGGTGAGCTGAGGATGGACTGAGGCGATGGCAACGCAACCTCTCCCCGAAGCCGGCGCGCGCGAGCGCCATTATGGCAAGTATCGCGGCACCGTCGTCAGCAACCTCGATCCGTTGCAGCAGGGGCGGATCCAGGCGCTCGTTCCCGAGCTGCTGGGCCCCGTCCCCACCGGCTGGGCCACCCCTTGTGCGCCGGTGGCTGGTCCCCTGGCGGGCTTCTTCTCGGTGCCCATCGCCGGGGCGGGAGTGTGGATCGAGTTCGAGGCCGGCGACATCTCGCGGCCGATCTGGACGGGGGGCTATTGGGCGGCCGGCGAGACCCCGGGCGTGCCCCCGCTTCCCGAGCCGCCGCTTCCCACCACCAAGGTCTGGCGCTCCGACCTTGGCTACACGGTGGCGATGGACGACCTCAAGCAGGCGATCACGCTCACCGATCCCTTGGGGACGAACAGGATCACGATCGACGTGGCAACCGCCACCGTCACCATCTCGGGTCTTGCCCGTGTCGTGCTGGACGCACCCCTGGTGCAGGAGGGTTCCGGCAGCGCCTTCCACCCGGGCGTGCATGGCGACCAGCTCCTTCTTTATCTCTCCCAGCTGGTGGCGCTGTTCAACACGCACGTCCATCCCGGCGAGCTGGCCGCCGGCTTCCTTCCCGTCACCCCGGCGCCGCCAGTGGCACCCATGCCGCCGCCCTCCCCGTCGCTGGTGTCGACCAGGGTGTTCCTTGACTGAGGCGATGGCAATCAGGCCCGGAACCCTCAATGATTTCAGCGGCTCGATGGCAGCGGCCATTGAAAGCGAGCTCAATGCGTCGCTCCTGCTCGACGGGCTGCCGGCGCTGCCGACGGGACCTGCGGACGAACTGCGCGAGCGGCGGCGGCTGTTCGTGGCCATTGCGCGCGGCGTCATCCGGCATCTGCGCGACAACCAGGTGAGCATCCGGGTGACCTATCTCGACAATGGCGTGACCCGGACAACGAACGCCACCCTTGAGGTGACGGGGCTGTGAGCGCGCATCTCGATCTGCCCTTCGGATTCGACGGGCGCGGTCGGACGGCCACGACCGACCTCGAGGACCATGTGTGCGACATGATCCGCCTGGTGCTGTTCACGGCGCCCGGCGAGCGGGTGATGCGCCCGGACTTCGGCTGCGGGGTGCGACAGCTGGTGTTCGCGCCGCTGTCCGAGACGCTGGCTGCCACCACCCAGCATCTCGTGCAGGGGGCGCTGATGCGCCATCTGGGCGACCGCATCCTCATCGACGGAGTCGATGTCGCGCACCGGGACAGCTTGCTGGAGATCGCGGTGCGCTACCGGCTGGTCGATGGCGGCCAGCCGCAGCTCGCCCGGTTCACCGAGGCCGTGCCGCAATGAGCGACAGCCTGCTCTGGTGCGCCGAGGACGACCGCAGCGCCGTGCTTGCCGCACCTGCCCATCCGCTCGGCGGGGTGGCGTTTGCGGAATATGCGCGTGTGCCGGCTGCACCTCCCGGCGAGCGGCACCGGCTCGACGTCATCTTCGTGAAGCCGCCGCCGGCAGGCCTTGCCGGCAACCCCGCAGCGTTCGCAGTCGAAGGCGGCATCCGGGTCACGGGAATCGCGGTCCTTGGAGCCGTTGCGGTGCCGGGGCAGCCGGCCATCCGCCTGTTCCTCGATCAGGAAGGCGATTTCTCCGCCTATATCGTGCGGGTGACGCATGCCGGGATCGACCCCGAGCGGTCGGAGGCCAGCTTCAGCTTCAAGGCCGGATGCCCCAGCCCCTTCGACTGCCGCACCGAGACCCCGTGCGAGGAGCCGCTCCTTGCCGAGCCGGCGCTCGACTATCTGGCCAAGGATTACCAGAGCTTCCGCCGCCTGCTGCTCGATCTTGCACGACAGATCGACCCGGAGTTCGAGGATACCGGGCCGGCCTCGCTTTCGGTCACCCTCGTCGAGCTGTTTGCAGGCGTGGGCGACTATCTCTCCTATTTCCAGGATGCCGCGGCCACCGAGGCCTTCTTCGACACCTGCCGTCGGCGCGTGTCGGCTGCCCGCCACGCGCGGCTCATCGACCAGAGGCTGCACGAGGGGCGCAACGCCCATGGCTTCGTGCAGTTCGATGCAGCCCCGGGTGGCGATGGCACGATCCTCCAGGGCGTGAAGCTTCTCACGCGCGTCAGCCGCCCGCTCCGGGGCATGGGCGGTCTTCCCGGCCTCCTGATCGCGGCCGGCGATGCCGATTTCGATGGCGACCCGGCACTGGCCGATGTCGCGGTCTTCGAGACGACTGCCCCCGTCCGGGTGATGGCCGGCCGCAACCGGCTGGTGCTCCACGACTGGGGGGATGGCGCCTGCTGCCTCGGCGCCGGCGCCCGCGAGGCCTTCCTGTACGCAACCGCGGCAGATGGCGACGATCTGGTGGCGTCCCGCCCGGACATCGTGCCAGGCGAATATCTCCTGCTCCAGGAAACGCGGGGCGTTCGCACCGGCCTGTCGCAGGATGCCGATCCGAGGCAGCGGCATGTGGTCCGGATCGAAGCCGTCGAGCCCGGCGAGGATCCCGCCTTCCGGGACCGGCTCGTCCTTGGGGTGCTTACGCCGCGCACCGCGGCACAGGCGCCGCTGCCGCTGCTCAAGGTCCGCTGGGGCGTGGCCGACGCCCTGCCCTTCCCGCTGTGCCTGTCGGCCCGTCATCCGGTCTCTGCCCAGCCGATCCGGCCGATCGCCGAGGCGCGCGCCAATGTGGCGCCCGTCGATCATGGGCGCACCGTGGTCAGGCAATGGCCGCCGCCATTTCCCGGGGCCCGCAGCCTGCCGCCGCCCGACATGGGTCGCGGACGGCTGCCGATTGCAAGCGTGCGCCTGCCCGAAGGGCCGCTCACCTTTCAGAAACCGGCCCGGGAATCAGCCGCGCAGGCGCTTTTCGCGCCCGACGGCCGCCCGGCGGTCGGCCGCCATGGGCTTGCCGGCCCGCCCGAGGACATGGAAGGCGCGGTCACGCTGCTGGTGACGGAAGAGAGTGGCACGCCCCGGCTGTTCACCCCGGTGCCGCATCTCCTCGACAGTGGCCCGGATGACGCGCATCTCGTTGCCGAGCCGGACGAGCCCGGCTATCGCCTGCGCTTCGGGGACGGGCGCAACGGGCGGCGGCCGGGGCGCATCCTGGCCATGCAGGCGCGCTTCCGGGTGGGCAACGGCCGAGGCGGCAACATCGGTGCCGGTGCGCTCGCCCATGTCATCCATCCCGAGGCGGCAGAGCTTGTGGATCCTGCCGATCCGGGGGGAGTGCCGCTTCCCTTCCCGCTGCTTGCGGGGCTGCATCAGCCGCTGCCTGCCACCGGCGGCACCGACGCCCAGCCGCTTGCCGAGCTGAAGGCGGTGGCGCCTGCTGCCATGCGCGCGGAGACCTTCCGCGCGGTGACGGCGGCGGACTGGGAAGCAAAGGCCCGCGCGCTTCCCGGCGTGGCAGCCGCGCGCGCGACCTTCCTGTGGACGGGAAGCTGGCTCACCATCTTTCTCGCGATCCACCCGGCAGACCCGGAAGACCTTTTCCGGCTGCCCGGCGGGGCTGCCGTGCTGCGGCCGGAGGTCGCGCGCCGGCTGCGGGCCTCGCTCGAGCGGTTCCGGATCGCGGGCTATGATCTTGTCGTGCGGGCGGCCGTCTATGTGCCACTCAGGCTTGCTGCGCGCCTTTGCCTGGCGCCGGGGCATTTCCGGGGGGATGTCCTTCGCGCTGCGTCGGATGCTCTTTCCAACCGCCGCCTGCCGGGGGGTACCACGGGGCTGTTTCACCCGTCGCGCCTCGGCTTTGGCGGGCCTGTCTATCTCAGCCAGGTGCATGCGGCCC
>JBDNCK010000190.1:0-4470 GCA_046719675.1 Sphingomonadaceae bacterium
GTCGCGTTCGACGGCGCGCATCAGGGCGTCGGAAGGATCGCCGCGGCGCCCCTGGGGTGCCATGGTTTCCCAGAAGAAGCTGTGGGCGAAGTGCTGCCCGGCATTTTCCCGCACGTCTGCATGCAGCGTGCCGGCACGCGCCAGCAGCGCGTCGAGCGGCTGGCCCTGCAGGCTCGGGCGCTCGGCCAGCGCCTTGTTGAGCTTCTCCACATAGGCGGCGTGATGCCTGCCGTGGTGGAGCGCCATGGTTTCCGGGTCGATCGCCGGTGCGAGCGAATCGGCGGGATAGGGAAGGGGCGGCAGGGAAAAGCGGCCGTCGCTGTCGGGTTCGAGCATCATGCCCCAACAACCGGCAGCGCGGCCGGTTGTTCCCCCGAACCTTCAGGCGCGGGCGCGGAACATCAGCTGGAAGGTGACCGGGGCGTCGGGCGCGATCGAGGGCAGGTTCGCAAGCTTCATCAGCTCCGTCACGCCGGCGCCCATGTCGAAGCTCTCGGCGTTGACGACAATCGGGTCCAAGGAGGCAACGACGACCTTGTCGGCGGCTGCCCGGGTGACGGTGACCTCCGTCTCGATGGGGGCGGTCACGCCATGCAGGCTGAGCTCGCCGGCAAGCGGAATCCGCCGCTGGTCGCCAATGCCGAGATCCCGGAACTGCGCAAGATCGATGGTGGCAGTCAGCCGCGCGCTCGGGAACAGGCCCGTCTGGAACAGGAATTCCCGCATCCGCTCGTTGCGGATGTCGATTCCCGTCTCGAGGCTGTCGAGGGGAATTTCGAGCACGGCCGTGCCGTCGGCTGACACACTGCCCGAAAGCCGTTCGAAATGATGGACTTCCGCGATTTCCGCCGCCTTCACAGAGACGAACGACAGCCGGCTCTGGTCCGGCACCAGCTCCCAGGCGGTATCGGGGGCCGGGCCGCGGTCTGCGGGGCCGGCACAGGCGGCAAGGACGAGGGCGGCAGCAGGGGCAGCAGCAAGGGCAAGCGCGCGCATCATCATGTCTCCTTGGCGCCAATCTAGTGGGTCGGCGGGGCTTCCGCCAGTGAGGCAGGTCGTCAGGGCAGCGGGTGCGCGCCCTCCAGCGCCTCGCACAGCGCAGTCAGGAAGGCACCGGCCGGGGCGCCATCGATGGCGCGGTGATCGACGGTGAGCGAGATCCCCATCGTGCCGTCGCGGCCGATGGTGCCGAGCCCGACGATCGCCGTCTGCGGGCGATTGAGGATGGGCGTGAAATGCCGCACCCGGGTGAGGCCGAGATTGGAGATGCTGATCGTCGCCCCCGACATCTCGCGCACCGTGAGCCTGTTTCGCGGTGCCCGCTCGACAAGGCTTGCGCGGGCTTCGGCGATTTCGGGCAGCGACTTCGCCTGGCAGTCGAAGATGGCAGGCACCACCAGGCTTCCCGGCAGCGCGATGGCAACCCCTGCGTGGATGGCCGGCTGCGGCACGACCTCGCCTTCAATTTCGTGGGCGTTGAACAGCGGGAAGTCCGGCAGGATCCGCACCAGCGCCGCGATCACCAGATCCTCGTAACCGATCCGGGTGCCAGCGTCCTTCCATTTGGCGCGTGCCGCCGACAGCGCGCTGGCATCGGCATCGGCGAAGAAGGAAAGCTGGGCCGTGGTGGCAAGCGATTCCGCCATGCGCCTGGCGATGACGCCACGCACGCCGGTGAACCGAAGGGGCTTCGTCTCTGCCGTCATCGCGGGTTTCGCGCGGGTGCGCGCAATCGGCCCGTGTGGCTCACTCGATCACCGCGACCACGTCGCCCTTGTTCACCACCACCTCGGGCTCCACCTTGATGCGCAGCGTTCCCGAGGCCGGCGCGGGCAGTTCGAGCGTCACCTTCTCGACGAGCACCTCGGCGATGAGGTCGCCCTCCTTCACGTGGGCGCCATCCTTGTAGAGCCACAGCACGATGGAGCCGGTCTTGTCGTCCTCGTCCCACAGATCGTGGGGGATGATCACGTCGGTCATGGTCGTTGCCTGCTCAGTGGACCAGCTTGCGGGCGGCATCCGCGATCCGCGCTGCAAGCGGCAGGATTGCCTGCTCCAGCGGGCGGGAAAAGGGGATGGGAATGTCAGGCGTGGTCACCCGCACCGGCGGCTTGCGGAACAATGTCGGGTCCCGTTCGGTGATGGTGGCAATCACTTCGCCGGATACCCCGTAGGACATGTAATCCTCGTCGGTGACGACAAGCCGGCCGGTCTTGGCGACGCTTGCGATGATGCCTTCGCGATCGAGCGGGACGAGGCTGCGCAGGTCCACCACTTCGGCCGAAATCCCTTCCTTCTCGAGCTCCTCGGCCGCCTTCAGGCTCTCGTGCACGCTCATGCCAAGGCCGGTGATGGTGACATCCGTTCCCTCGCGATAGACCTTCACCTTGCCGAAGGGGACAGTGTAGGGCTCATCCGGCACTTCCGAGAGCGTCGTCTTGATGGGCGTGCCCATCCAGCCGACGCCGGCCGTGCCCTTGTGGGTCAGGAAGATCACGAAATTCTCGTCGCGCAGCGCGGTGTGCAGCATTCCCTTGGCGTCATAGGCGTTGGACGGATAGACCACCTTGGCGCCGGGGATGTGCGCAACCGTTGCATGCAGGCACTGCGAATGCTGCGCCGCATTGTTGTAGCCCCCGCCGGTTCCGATCAGCAGGGTCATCGGCACCTTCACGGCGCCGCCCGACATATAGTGGGTCTTGGAAGCCGTGTTCAGCAAGACATTGTAGCACACGCCGATGAAATCGATGTAGGCAAGGTCAATGACCGGGTGCATGCCGGCCATGGCGGCGCCTGCTGCCATGCCGATGAAGCCGGTTTCCGAAATGGGGGTGGAGATGACCCGCTCCGGCCCATATTTCGCGCCAAAGCCGTCCATCGTGCCGAAGATGCCGCCGAACTTGAAGATATCTTCTCCCAGGCAGAAGATCTCGGGCCGGCGTTCCATCTCCCAGTCGAGCGCCTCGCGCCCCGCCCGGCTCATGGTGAGGATACGGCTCATGCCTTTTCTCCTGCAAAGACATGGTCAAACGCTTCGGATGGTTCCGGATAGGGGGCGGACTTCGCGAACTCCATCGCCCTTGCCATGCGCGCCTTCGCCTCGGCCTCCAGCGCGTCGGCGTCTTCTGCCGAGAGCACACCCTCGCGGATCAGCTTCTCACGATAGGCGGGAATCGGATCCTGCTGCTTCATCTGTTCGGGAATATAGGCCTGCTGGTCGCCCATGAAGTGGCCGGCGAGCCTTGCAGTCTTGAGCTCGAGGATCGTCCCGCCCTCGCCTGCCCGGGCGCGCGCCACGGCGCGTTCGGCGGCAGCATGGATGTCGTCAGGGTCGTTGGTGCCGACATATTCGCCGGCGAGGCCATAGGCGCTGGCGCGGTCGGAATTGCGCTCGACTGCCGTCGATTCCGACTTGGCGGTGGAAACCCCCCACTCATTGTCCTGGACGACGGTGATGACGGGAAGCTTCCACAGCCCCACCATGTTGAGGACCTCGTGGAAGGCGCCCTGGTTGGCGGCCCCCTCGCCGATGAAGGCGACGGCAACCCCCGGCTTCTTCTGCAGCCGGCGGGCAAGCGCCATGCCGGCCGCAGGTGCCATGCCCTCGGCGATGATGCCCGAGGAGGCGAAGTTCACGGCCGGATCATAGATGTGCATGTGGCCGCCCTTGCCCTGGGAAAGGCCGGCCTTCTTGCCCAGGAGCTCGGCTGCCATGCGGTCGAGATCGACGCCACGCGCAACCGCCACATGGTGGGGCCGGTGGTCGGCCGTGATCATGTCGTCGGGCCCGAGTGCGAAGCACACGCCCACGCCCACGGGCTCCGCGCCGTTCGAGCAGTGAAGCTCGCCCGGAAGCGGGCCTGCGCCGAACTGGAAGATGGGAAGCTTCCCTTCCCAGTAGAGTGCGATCATCGCATCGTCGAAGGCGCGGCTGAGGCACATGGTCGCGTAGAAGCGCCGGCGCAGATCTGGCGAGAGCGGCATGAGATCCTCCCCTTGGGCGGGGCATGTCCTAGCCGAGGCGGGGAAGCCCTTCGCCTGACGCTTTGGCGAGAGTGGCCAGCCACATGCGACACGCCGTCGCGCCGGAACCCCGCCGGCCGTGGTGACGCCGGGCGGCCTGTCCTTCTTCCCCCTGCCCATGCGGGACACCGCGTGATACGGAAGGCGCCATGACGGCAGTACTGGATCTGCTGGTTGTCGGCGGGGGCGTGAACGGGGCGGGGATTGCCCGCGACGCGGCAGGCCGGGGGCTTTCCGTCGCGCTGGTCGAAGGCGGGGACATCGGCGGCGCGACCTCGTCCGCCTCCACCAAGCTGGTGCATGGAGGCCTGCGCTACCTCGAGTTCGGCGAGATCGGACTGGTGCGCAAGGCACTGAAGGAGCGGGAGGTCATCCTTCGCTCCGCCCCCCACATCGCCTGGCCGCTTCCCTTCCTGCTGCCGGTCCTGCCGGAGGGCCGCCCGGCCT
>JBDNCK010000191.1:0-4458 GCA_046719675.1 Sphingomonadaceae bacterium
CCATCGTGCACGCCCTCCTCGCGGGTCCAGCTCTGGGTGGCCATCGCGAACAGCGTCGGCACGCCCACGACCAGCAGGCCGAGAAGCAGGAGGGGATACTGCGACACCCAGTGCCGCATTCCCTGTTGTTGCGGTGTCACTGGCACCTGCATCGCCACCCTGTCCCCGCTGGAGGCTTCCCCGGCTTGTCGACCGTTCGCGTCAGCCCGATTGCTCAGGCATCCTCATATTCGTTGAGCACCGAACCCACGATATTGGCCCTGGCGGCGTGCAGCTGGCTTGCAAGCGTCTGCACGTCCCGCACGAAGGCCCGGTCGCGTCGCGCCACGATGAGCGCATAGCCCAGAAGGCCAGCAACCGTCAGCGCGTCGGCATTCTCGTTCGTCGCCGGCGTGTCGAAGATGGCGATGTCGAACTCCCGCAGCACGATGTCGACCCCCGCCCGGAAGCGCGCCCCGGACAGAAGTTCCTGGGGCCGCGCCACCGGCGGACCGGCCGGGATCACCGACAGATGCGGCAGCACATTGGGATAGATGACCCGTTCCGGGCGATTTGCCTGCAACGCAAGATAGGTGGTCAGGCCCGGGCCGCTCGGATCGATTCCGAAGATGGCATCAAGACGCGGATTGCGAAGATTGGCATCCACCAAGAGCGTCTTGAAGCCGACCTGCGAGAGCGCTGCGGCAAGATTGGCCGCGATGTAGGTCGCACCCGATCCGTCCACGGCCGCACACACGGCAAGCGCGCGCCGGCCCGCGCTCACATGCTGCGAGATGATCTGCGTGCGCAGCAGGCGGATCGCCTCCGCCCGCGGCGAAGCAGGGTCGGAGAGGACGACCAGCTCGTCCGAGACTTCCGCTGTCGGTGCCAGGCTGAGCGCGAGGCTGCCCTGGAGCTGGGCGCGCGCTTCTGCGACATCCTCGGGCGTTGCCAGCGCCAGCTCGACGGCCGCCCGGTCGAAATCGAGACCGGTGCGCGCCTGGTGCTCCGACACGCGGCGCGCGTCCGCGTCCGAAAGCGCTCCCGTCTGGAGCAGGGCGTCGCCCATCGGAACTTCGGCACGGACCTCGTCGGGCGCTACGATGTTGCTGCTCTCGTTCATGGATCAGATCGCCTGCATTTCCGGCTCATCGTCCCGCCGCTCGCGGCGACCGAGGAGACGGCGGAGTTGAAGCCTGAAGGGCGAGGGCGGCGGCGCACCGACAGAGACCAGCACAGGTGCGCCGGTCGCATAGGCGAGATCCTCCGCACCCCGCACGCGGCGCGCAATGAACTCGGCGATGAGTGCCGCCACGATGCCAAGGCCAAGGCCGAGAAGGGCGGACAGGCCCGCCACCAGCGGCACCTTCGGATAGGACGGCGTGCGCTCGGCAACCGGATCGCCCAGGACGGTGAGGCTGCTCTCGTCCACGTCTGCCTCGAGCCGCAGCGCGTTCGAGCGGGCAACCGTTGCCTCATACTGCCGCCGCTTGAGCTCGATCTCGCGGTCGAGCAGCAGCAGCTGGTCATAGAGCGGCTTGCGCGCCTGCACCAGCTCCGACTGGGCCTTGAGGTCCGACTCGAGCCGCGCAACGGCCTGCTGGGCCGCGCCGGACACGGCACCGACGGCCGCGGCCTGGTTCCGCATGGCGTTGGCCAGCTGCTGCTCGACGACGCGCTTGCGCGCCTGCGCGGCGCGATAGGCGGGATGCGCCGTGCCGAGCTGCTCGGAGGCGCGCGCAATCTCTTCCTCGATCGCCGACAGCTGCACCCGCAGCGCATCCGCCGTCGGGTTGACGGCAGATGCCGCCGTGGCGGACATCTGCGACGCACTCATGGTGGCGCGTGCCTGCGCCACGGCACTCTGGAGCGATTCAAGCCGCGCCACTTCGACGTCCGGACTGCCGGGGCCTCCGGTCAGCACGATGTTGTTCTCGCGCATGAAGGCGGTGCGCCGGCCTTCGGCTGCGTCAAGCTCGGCCTTTTCCCGCTCCGCCTGCTCGCGATACCAGGCCGAGGACTTGCCTGCGGAATCGGTCTTGAGGCGAAGGGTCTCGTCGATGTAGGCGTCGCGGATGGCACCCACCACGGTGCGCGCATATTCCGGCGTTGGCCCCTCGAAGCGGATCTCCATGATGCTCGACCCGGCGACCAGCCCGGCCGACGTGCGCGCACGGATCTGGCCGGCAAGCCAGCGACGGATTCCGCCATCCTCGTCGCGAAAACCGGATCGCTGGTAGGCCGCGATGGTCGCAGGATCATTGGCAAGCCCCAGCCGGTCGACGACGCTGCCGGCAATCCGGTCATCGCGCATCAGTTCGATCTGCGTTCGGATGAAGTCGCGTCCGGCGCGCCCTGCCGGAAGCCCCGAGCCCATGACCGGGTCCGGGTTGCCGACGTCGAGCATGACCCGCGCGGTTGCCGGGTAACGCTTGGGAAGGAAGGACGCGACCGCGGTTGCCACCACGAAGCAGGCAAGTGCCGTCAGCACAAGCATCCACTTGCGCGCCCAGAAGATCCGCAGAAACTGGATGAGGTTCACGATACCCTCCTTCGTGTGCGCTCACACATGCAAGCGGCGCGCGCACCGTCCGACCGGAGCGCAAGAATATACGGCAGCCGCGGCGTGCGCGTAAGCGGGTTTTGCAGCCGCGTCACCCCGCAGCGGTCAAGCCATGGCAAATGGTCGCGCCACATCCTCAGAACATCCCGCCGCGCATGGTGATGACGTCGCCGGGTCTGAGCACCGTCTCGGCCGTTGCATCCTTCACCTGCTGACCGCCCCGCTCGAGGCGGAAGCGCTTGACCGAGCCGCCGGGTGCCGCGCCTCCGGCCATGGTGATCAGGCGCCCGATCGTCATGCCTTCCATCAGCGGGTAGCCGCCCGGACGCATCACCGGTCCCATGATGTACACCAGCTCCGGATCGGGCACATAGATCGTAAGCCCCGGCTCCATCGGGATATCCGCTGCCGGGTCGCCGCGGAGCAGCAGATCGATGTCGATCGCCTGCTCTTCGGCATCGCCGCCACGGCGGACATAGATGGTGCGCGCGCCCTGGGTGCGCACCCAGCCAGCACGCAGCAGGACATCGAGGAGCGTCTGCGGCTGGTCCAGCGGCACGATCCCAGGCCGCCCCACCTGGCCTACCACCCGCACGGTCTGCGAGCGATAGTCCCCGATCTCGACATTGACGATCGGATCACGCAGGAAGTTCTTGCGGGTGAGCTGGTCCGAGATCTCCCTGGCCAGCGAGACAACCGTGTGACCGGTTGCCGTCACATTGCCGATGAGGGGCATGGCGATCGTGCCATCGGGCTTGATCCTGGTCGCCACGTTGAAGCTCTCGTGGCCATAGACGTTGACGGAAATGGCATCTCCGGGCCCGAGCACATAGCCGGACTGCTGCGCCGGCCGTTGGCTGGCGGCAGCCGGTTGCGCAGGCGCCTGGGCCTGCGCAGACGCGGCCGCGGCCAGCGCCATCGCCGCAGCGCCGAGCAGCGTCGCGCGACGGACCAGCCCTGCAGAAGCAAAAGTCGCAATCATTTCGGTCTCCATCCATCCTGCGGCGAAGGCCAAGCGCCTGAAACCCGCCGACGGCTCGCCTGCTGCCTGTTGACGGCCGCGCGCATCAGAAACCGAAGCTCGCGCCGACACTGAACTGGTTGGCCGGAGCGACGGCCACATCGGGATCGTCCGCCCCGAGCCTGCGATAGAAGCGGTTGTACCCGGCATTGAGGCCCACGAAGCGATTGAGCCGGTAGCGGGCACCGAAGAACAGGCGCGTGACTTCGTCCTCGAAGCTGATCAGTCCCCCGATCCCGCCGGCGACGCCGCGAAGGTCCCGGTTGATGTAGGAGGCACCGGCATCGAGGCTGACCCGCGAGATCCCGTTGTAGGAGACCGTCGCGACGACATTCTCGACAACGCTGAAGTTGGAGATGCCGCCCTGGCCGGCATTGACACTGCGCCCGACGCTGAAGCCCGCCCCCCAGAAGCCCGAGGAGTAGGAGAGGCCGAGGCTTCCAGTCCATCCGGCAAAATCGTCGATGAGCGGGTTCCGCGACTTGGTCTTGGAATAGCCGATGGTCGTGTTACCGGAAAGATTCTGCGTGAATCGCCAACTGAGGAAGCCGGCGATGGTCAGCGCATCGAGCCCGTTCACTGCCCCTGGGTCCGGCTGCTGTCCGGGCGGAAACAGGATGGGCAGCAGCGGCTGGTTGGGAAACTCGGCCTCGCTGTAGCTGGCCTGCACGCCGACCTGCCCGCGGCCCGCGATCGGATAGCCAAGAGACCCGCTGACCGCCCAATAGTCGCTGTCCGCGAACTCCCGGAAGTCGCCAATGAAGCGGCGCTGGCCGGTCGCAAAGGTGACCGAAGGAATGATCCCGAGTCCGCCAGCACAGGTCGCGCTGGTGAAGAAGTCGGCGCGCTCCTGGATGGTCGGAAGCCGCACCAGGAAGTCGTCTGTTGCCACTTC
>JBDNCK010000192.1:0-4454 GCA_046719675.1 Sphingomonadaceae bacterium
CCCCACTGCTGCCTCCCGTAGGAGTCTGGGCCGTGTCTCAGTCCCAGTGTGGCTGATCATCCTCTCAGACCAGCTATGGATCGTCGCCTTGGTGAGCCTTTACCTCACCAACTAGCTAATCCAACGCGGGCTCATCCCAGGGCGATAAATCTTTGGTCTTGCGACATCATACGGTATTAGCTCAAGTTTCCCTGAGTTATTCCGTACCCCGGGGCAGATTCCCACGCGTTACGCACCCGTGCGCCACTCCCGTCCGAAGACGAGCGTTCGACTTGCATGTGTTAGGCATGCCGCCAGCGTTCGTTCTGAGCCAGGATCAAACTCTCAAGTTGATGTCCGAGCCAGCAGCTGGAGGAATATCCCGCCAAGGGCCCGGTCAAGGAGCTTGTCTCTGCACAACGTCTACTGACACCCCGTCCGGCCAGAGCCGGACAGGCTGCGTATCACGTTGAGACATACGAAACAGCTTCATACCGGACACCCAGGCCTTGAGCCCTGGGGCCGGGACCGCCGTCCGCATGTCCCTTCATTTCCAACCAACCATGAGAAAGAGCGACGCTGAAACCCCACCGGTACCTTCACGAACCGGCCAGGCCTTTCGGTCTGTTGGGAGCGCCTCCTCCAGGTTCCCGAACCCCTCCATTCGAAGAGGTCCGACACCCCGGCGTCGGCTGCGGAGGCGCCATATGGCGACGCCGCCCGCGCTCGTCAACAGCTTTCCGCAGCACCCTCGAACTTTTTTTCAAGGGCGCGCCGGAATCAGGCGCGGACCCGCGAATGTAGGCCTTCGGCGAAGGAAATCAACCCGTGGCGATATAGTCCTTGAGGGCAAGCGCTTCCTGCTCGATCTCCTCGATCCGGCGCTTCACCAGATCCCCGATCGAGACAAGGCCGACAAGGCAGCCATCGTCCACCACGGGCAGGTGACGGATCCGCCGCCCCGTCATCATCTGCATCGCGGCATGCACCGAATCATGGGGCGAGATGGTGATGACCGGAGATGTCATGACTTCGCGCGCTGTCCGGCCGAGCGCGCCATCGCGCTCGGCAGCGAGCGCCCGCACGACATCCCGTTCCGAGACCAGCCCCACGATCTGGTTGCCGTCAAGGACAAGCAGGGCACCGATTCGCCGCACCACCAGCTCCGCAACAATTTCGCCCAGGCTCGCGTTCACCCCGATGGTGGCGACCTCGGTGCCCTTTTCCCTGAGGATGCTCTCGATGCTCATGGCGTCTTCTCCCCGCTCCCGCCGCGCGGCCACCCTCCCTGCTGGCCGCGACCTTGAGTGTCGCGCAGTTTGCCGCGATTGGGAAGATGTGAACGACAGGTCGCCTCCTGCCGATGCCCGCGCCCAGGCGATCCGGCTTTTGCGTCTGGCAGCAGCGGCTGGCGTGCTTCTTGCCGCTCTCGCCATGCTCCTTTTTCACCTGACGGGAACGCCCTTGCGCCTGCACTTCGTGATCGCGGTGTCGAGCGGCATCATCCTCGTGATGACGCTTGCCGGCGGGCTGATGGCGCTCGGCTTCCTGTCCAGCCGGACCGGCCATGACGATGTCGCCGGTCAGCCGGACGAACTCGGGCCCGAGGAACGCCAGGGGACTCGCGCTAGGGAATGAGCCAGCTTCCCAGCCAGGCATCGCCATCGCGGCAGAAGCGGCCGCGGCGATGCCCGGTGACGGCAAGGTGGAGAAATTCAAGCGACCGCGCGTCCACGAGCATCACCGCGAAATGCGGGCGACCTGCTTCGCTTTCGGCAAGCGTCGGCTCGCGCTGCTCCAGGTCCGGCGGAAGCCCGGACGTCGGACCATCGGCAGGGGTTCCGGGCGCGGCTGGCGCCGTATAGCAGCGACGGCTGAAGGGCCGACTGGCCGCCCAGGCCAGATCCGCTGCCTCCCCCTGTGATTCGATCCGCGCGAGACCTTCCAGGCGAAGCTGGAGCCGCGCCGGCGCGTCGTAGAACAGCAGCGCCACGCGGGGCTCGCGCGCAAGCTCGGCGACCTTGGAGGTCCGGATATCGGTGTGCAGGCGCAGCCGCCCCGTCGCGCGGTCCGCATGGCGCAACACCATCACGCGCGCCCTTGGCGCTCCATCGAGGCCAACGCTCGCCACCACCGGATTGTGCCAGGCCGAGCGACGGTCGCGGGCGGCCCGCACCAGCCGCTGCCACAGCGCTGCCTGTGCCGCGTCCAGATCCTCGAACGGGCTTTCGAACCGCGCCTCCACCGGGCAGGATCAGCCCTCGACGGGCGCCGGTTCCGTGCGCCGCGGCCGACCGCGCCGACGCGGGCGCGGAGAGTCGCCTGCTGCATCCGGGGCTTCGGCGGCGGGCTGGTGGTCGCCGTCGGTCATCGCCTCGTCGGGTGCTGCTCCCGCGTCGGATGCGCGGGTGTCGCGCCGCTCGAACCTGCGGCCCGGACGCTCCCGGCGCTCCTCGCGGCGCTCCTCCTGGCCAGACCCGGAAGGCGCCGCGTCACGCAGCTCCGCCTCTTCGCCATTCCGGCGATCCGGCCCTTCCATCATCTCCTCGTCCTCCGTCTCGTCGTCGAGCGGATCGAAGATCCCACGCCGGGCCCGCATTTCCTCCTGGCGGATCCGGCTGTCATTCAGGACCCGGAAATAATGGTCGGCATGCTGCAGATAATATTCGCTGGCGACCCGATCGCCGGCCTGGTGTGCATCGCGCGCGAGCTGCTTGTATTTCTCGAGCAGCTGATGGGCGTTGCCACGCACCCGGACTTCGAGGCGATTGCCGCCCTGGCCGCCCATTGCCTGGCCCATCGGCCGCGGCGCGTTGCCCCCGCCCCGGCGCCGTCGACCGCTCTGTCTGCTGTTCATCCGCCATCTTTCCTTGTGCGTTTCGGCTTCCCCGGCAATCGCCTGGCCGCTGCGTGTGGGATCCTGCCCGCACCGCACCTGCAACCCGCACGAGGATCATCCGCGCGCATCGCGGCACCAGCATCCAGCGATCTGTCGAGAGCCACCCCGCAGCCCTGTCTCCCGTACGCCTGACGCATCGGGACATTCCGGGGGTATCGTTCTCCCCACTATCCCTAGTGGGTCGCAGGGGCCTTGCCAAGCGGAAAGCGCTCGGTTTCGGATGGAACGTGGAGCGCAAGCGCACGGGTGCGGCCTGAAAGGTCGGGAAAGGCTCGCGCGGACAGTCCTGCCCGGGCGGCCAGGCCCGCCACTTCTGTCTCCTGCCGTGGATCAAGCTCGAGGATGGCAATAGCGCCTGGCGCCAGCAGTCCAGGAAGGGTGGGCACCAGACGGCGGAAGGCATCCAGCCCGTCGGGGCCAGCAAACAGGGCGCCGGGCGGCTCGTGCCGCGCCACGTCCGGATCGAGCGCGGCGGCATCCGGAACATAGGGCGGATTGGCCAGCACGAGATCAAAGCGGCCGCCGATCCCGCTCGCCCAGTCGCCAAGCAGAAAGGCTGCGCGCGATTCGAACCCGAGCCGGCGCGCATTCTGCTGCGCCACGGCAAGGGCAGCCCGGCACCGGTCCACGCCCACCCCGAACGCGTCCGGCCACAGCGAAAGCGCCGCCAGCAGCAGCGCGCCCGAGCCGGTGCCAAGATCGAGCACCAGCCGCGGCGGCCGGCCCGCCAGCATGAGCTGTGCGGCCTCGACCAGCGTCTCGCTGTCGGGTCTCGGGATCAGCACGGCCGGTGAGACGGCAAGCGGAAGCGACCAGAATTCCCTCGCCCCCACAAGATAGGCAACCGGCTCATGGCCCATGCGCCGCCGCACCAGGGCCCGGAAGGCAGCTTCTGCCTCGAAGGGCACCAGCGTGTCGCCAAGCAGGAGGTCACTCCGGCTTTCGCCCAGCACATGCGCGAGCAGCAGCTCGGCATCGAGCCGCGGCGTCGGGCCGGGGATCCGCGCCGCTGCCCAGCGAAGCAGGGCCCGCCGATCGGCGCCGGCCTGGCGATCGCTCACGCCCGGGTCGCGGCGGCCGCGGGGTTCCGGCGCCCGGGCAGGCTGCTCCGGCCCGGCATCATGCCCGATCGCCTGCCGGCATCACGCCGCCTCGTCCATCGCGGCCAGACGCGCCGCCTCGTCCTCGGCAATGAGTGCCGTGATCAGCTCGTCGAGCCCCTCGCCCTCGAGGATCTCCGTCAGGCGGTGCAGCGTCAGGCCGATCCGATGATCGGTCACCCGCCCCTGCGGGAAGTTGTAGGTGCGGATCCGCTCGGACCGATCCCCCGATCCCACCATCGATCGGCGGTCGGCAGCGCGGGCGCTTGCCTGCTTCTCCCGTTCAAGCTCGAACAGGCGGGCGCGCAGCACCTTCATCGCCTTGGCCCGGTTCTTGTGCTGGCTCTTCTCGTCCTGCTGCGAGACGACGAGGCCGGTTGGAAGATGGGTGATCCGCACCGCCGAATCCGTCGTGTTGACGGACTGGCCGCCGGGCCCCGAGGAACGGAAGACGTCGATCCGCAGGTCCTTCTCGT
>JBDNCK010000193.1:0-4443 GCA_046719675.1 Sphingomonadaceae bacterium
CGCGGCCGGATGCGGCACGCCGCCATAAAGGCCAAGGCCGGGCCGCACGAGCGAGAAGGCAAAGGCCGGGCCGCAGCATACGCCTGCCGAGTTCGCCAGCGCATGGGCGAAGCCCGGCGTGGCCGCCGCGATTTCGGCAAAGCGCTCGCGCTGCCTTGCGGTCAGCGGATGGCCGGGCTCGTCGGCGGCGGCAAGATGGGAATGGATGGTCCGAACCGGCACGGCCGCAAGGGCAGCGGGAAGATCGGCCCGGTCAAGTCCGAGGCGGTTCATGCCCGTCTCGACCATGAGGTCGGCGGGCCGGCCCGGGAAGGCCGCGCTCCAGGCCGCCACCTGGGCTGGGGTGTTGAGCACCGGGCGCACCCACGGCATGCCCTGGGCGGCGGCTGCGTCGGTTTCGACAAAGCCGTGCAGCACCAGGGTCGTTGCATCCGCGCCCGGATGGCCAAGGGCCTCAGCTTCGAAGAAGGTCGAAACGGCGAAGGTCCGGCAGCCGGCCGCATGGAGCCGCGCCACCACGGCGCGCGCCCCCAGCCCATAGCCGTCCGCCTTGACGGCAGCTGCGGCCGGGACTCCGGCCGTCTCCTGGAACCAGCGCCAGTTGGCGACGAGCGCCTCGCCGTCGAGGATCAGTTGCAGCGGCTGCATGGCCCGCCCCTTAGGCCATCGCTGCGAACCGGGCCAAGTCAGTCGAGGATCTGGTTCAGCTCGATGAAGGTGCCGTCGGGATCGAAGAAGTTGCAGCCCATCACACGAATTGGGGGGCCGCCGCCGCGCCCCTCATAGACCTGCAGGCGTGCGTCGGCCGTGAAGCGCACGCCCGGCACCGCCTTCGCCATGGCGCAGCGCTTCTCGGCATCGTCGGTGTTCGTCACCAGCACATGCCCGCCAAGGCCAAGACGCTCGGGCGGCGGGCCGGGATCGGGCAGCGGCGGATCGGTGTATTGCATGAGGCCGATCCAGCCGATCCAGGGATCATTGCCATTGAGCAGGACGAGCCGCGTCTTGTTACCTGGGACTCCGGCCGGAAGCGCGACACCCGAAACGGTGATCTCGGCATCATAGTTCACCTGGAGGCCGAGGACGTCGCGATAGAGCTTCAGGCTTGCCTCGATGTCGCGCACCAGGATGGTCAGCCGCCTGATGTCGGTCGGCACGCGCTCCTTCGGAGTTTCGACGCCGGCGGCCGTCGGCGATTGCGCGGCAGCGGGGGCGGCAAGCAGCAGCAGGGCAGCAGCAAGGGCTTTCATGAGTCGGGTCCAAGGCCAGGGTCAAGATCGCGCGGGCGCACGAACCGCACGAGGCGCCCTTCACCTTCCCCCACCTGGGCGAGGTGGGCCACCTCGTAGGCGAGGGTGGCAAGCGCCGCTGTGGGATATTTCGCTTCCACCTCGCGCCGCAGCAGGTCGGCAGCCGGATCGGTTGCCAGAAGCACGAAATCCTCGAGCCCCGGATTGTGGCCGACGAGCAGCAGGTGCGCGACATCGGCCGCACCCTGCACGACCTCGAGAAGCGAGGCCGCAGACGCCATGTAGATGCGGCGGTCATACTGCGGCCCAAGCGACCGGCCATAGCCTTCCTCGACGCCAGCGATCGTCTCGACGACGCGCACGGCTGGCGAGGCCAGCACCGCATCGAACGCGAGCCCCTCGTCGCGCAGGAACTGGCCCATGCGGACCGCCGCCCGCCGACCGCGGGCGTTGAGCGGCCGGTCGAAATCCCGCGCCACTGGGTCGTCCCAGCTGGATTTCGCATGGCGAAGAAGGCTGATGCTGCGCAACTCACTCCTCCGACGCCGAGGCCGCTGCCTTCCCTAGAAACGGCGGCGGCAGGCTGCAAGCCGTGCCGAGGAAGGCGCGGGTTTCGGCGATCACCTGCGCCAGCGGCGCGCGCACGGCAGGGACATCCGGCGGAAAGGCCGAGAGCAGCCGCGAGGGCACCTGCGGGCCGAGCAGCACGAAGACGCCGCGATCCGAGGCAGTGCGGATGAGGCGCCCGAAGGCCTGCGAGAGCCGCCGGCGCACCAGCCGGTCCTCATGCGCCTGCCCGCCAAAGGCAGCGCGGCGCGCCAGCCCGAGGATGGTCGGCCGCGACCAGGGCACGCCTTCGAAGACGATGAGCCGAAGCGAGTCGCCGGGCACGTCGACGCCGTCGCGGAAGCTGTCCGTCCCGAAGAGGGAGGCGCGCGGATCGGCGCGGAACAGGTCGACAAGGGTCCCGGCGTCGACGGGATCGACATGCTGGGCGAACAGCGGCAGCCCGGCCTGCGCCAGCTCGTCTGCCAGCCGCGCATGGACGGCGCGCAACCGCGCAATCGCCGTGAACAGGCCAAGGGCGCCCCCGCCGGATGCCGCGATCAGCCGCGCAAAGGCAAGCGCAAGGCTGGCAGGATCGCGGGGCTGCACATCGGTTGCGATGAACACCCGTGCCTGCTCGCCGTAGCGGAAGGGGCTGGGCGCCCGGAACAGGCGCGGCGTGGTTGCCAGGTGCGCAGCGCCGGCTGCTTCGCCGAGCGTCTCCTCCGGCCGGTCCGGGTCGGCAAGCGTGGCCGAGGTCACGGCAACGCCATGGGCGCGCGCCAGCACGCCACGGGCAAGCGGCTCCATCGGGTCGAGCCAGTGCCGGTGGAGGCCGAAATCCCGCTCCGCCCCGCCTGCGCGCGTCACCTGCAGCCAGTCCACGAAGGCCGGATCGGCTTCGCCGGCAATCCGGCCCAGCATGGCGATCCAGGCCGAGAGCAGCCCGCCACGCTCGTCAAGGCCGGCGCTGGCGGCCTCGATGCGGGCAAGCGCGGGCGCATCTAGCCAGTCGGGGCGCGCCTCGGCCAGGCCACCGAGTGCCGCGCGCAGCCCGACACAGGCGGCAAGCAGGCGGTCGAGCGCCTGCGCTGCCTCCACCGCTGCCTCGACAAGTGGGGCATCCGGGTCTGCGATCGGGCTTTCGAGGCTGAAGCCCCGCTCGTCGTCCTCGGCGCGGGCGAGCACATGCGCGCGCACGCTGGCGAGAAACCGCTCCATGGGTCCCTCCGGTTCCCCGGCGACGATACGGGAAAGCCAGTCCGGTGCGGGAAGGGCGCGCGCTGCCTCCAGCGCCGCGGCAACGGCGGCTGCCACCCCTTCGCTGTGGGCGCTGATGTCGAGAAGCCGCGCGGCAAGGCCGCGCCGCCTGCCGCCGCGCCGCCCCGTCTCGGGCCCGGTGAACCAGCGGCGCAGCTCGACCGCTTCGCTCCCGGTCAGCGCGAGGGCGAACGCGCTGTCGGCCGCGTCGAACAGATGGTGCCCCTCGTCGAACAGGATGCGGATGGGCACATCGCCGCCGCGCACGGCCGCCGCCATGGTGAGCGCGTGATTGGCAATCACCAGCGAGGCGCCGGCGGCAGCGCGCACGCTTCGCTCGATGAAGCAGCAGCGCCAGTGCGGGCAGGCCGCGCGGATGCACTCCCCGCGCCGGTCAGTGAGCGCGGGGGCAGCCGCGCGGCTGCGGAACAGGCCGGGAAGCCAGCCCGGAAGATCGCCGCCCACCATGTCGCCATCGGCCGTGAAGCGCGCCCAGCGGGCGACCAGCTCGGCAAAGACGGCCGCGCGGCCCAGAAAGGCCCCCTGCATCGCATCCTCAAGGTTCAGGAGGCAGAGATAATTCTCGCGGCCCTTGCGCACGACGATCGGGCGGCCGCCGAGAGTGGGCGGCAGGCTGTCGGCCGTCTCCTGGCGCAACTGCCGCTGCAGCGCACGCGTGTAGGTGGAAAGCCATACCGCGCCGCCCGTCTCCTGCGCATAGAGTGCAGCCGGCGCGAGATAGCCCAGGGTCTTGCCGGTGCCGGTGCCGGCTTCGGCCGCCACCAGATTGGGGCCCTCCTGCGTCTCGCGCGGCTGGAAGGCGTGGGCCAGCGCCTGCGCATAGGCCCGCTGGGCGGGCCGTTCCTCGCGCCTTGCGCCACGCAGCCGATCGAGCGTGGCATGAACGGCTGCGGCCGGCAGCGGCACGACCCGCGCAGGCGGCCGCGGCGGCGCCTCCTCGAAACGGGGCAGAAGATCGAAGAGCGCGCGCTCCGGCCGGCCCGGAGGCGGCAGCCGGTCCAGCACTTCCGTGGCCCAGCCCCAGCCGCGGCGGGAAAGGCGCAGCGCGCTTTCGAAGGCGCCGTCGCGCGCAGGCCAGGCGGGATCGCACATCTCGTCGAGCAGCCGCCGCGCCGCCTGCTGCAGGAAGCGGGCTTGCGCCTCGGGCCCGTCGGCAAGCGGGAGACCAAGCGCCTGGGCAAGGCCGGGGGCGGACGGCACGGCAAAGCGGGCCGGACGGATGAAGGCAAAGAGCTCGAGCAGGTCGAGCCCCGGGCATTCGGCAAGACCAAGCCGGGCGGCCACCAGCGGCGCATTGACCAGAAGATGCGGCGTGTCGGCCGCCGCGCGCGCCGCCTCGCCCCGCCGGACGGGCATCGCCTCGCCC
>JBDNCK010000194.1:0-4440 GCA_046719675.1 Sphingomonadaceae bacterium
GCCCACAGCAGCCAGACCGGCGAGGCTGCGGCCAAGCTGAAGCAGGTGCTTTCGGCCGAGGAATTGGAGGCCCTGAAAGACGGCGGTGAGGTGGACACCGAGGATCTTCTGGCCGCCCAGATGGCCGCACGGGCCAGCGACAAGGGCATCACCTATGTGGCGTTCACGGCAACGCCCAAGGCTTTCTAGCCGGCCGGGGAAGGAAACCTGCCGGCGCCTTTCCACATCTACTCCATGCGGCAGGCCATCGAGGAAGGCTTCATCCTCGATATTCTGCGGAACTATACGCCCGGCAAGCTGGCCTTCCGGTTGGCGCATGGGGAAAGGAGCTGGACGACACCGAGGTCGAGTGATCGGCGGCTCTGAAGGGCATCATGCAGTGGGGTGAGCCTGCACCCCTACAACATCGCCCAGGAGGTCAAGATTGTCGTGGAGCATTTCCGGACGACGGTCGCACCACTGCTCGATGGCAGGGCGAAGGTGATGGCGAGCCTCCAACGCACCGACTCCCTGCGATGTTGCGCAAGATTTCCGCCAGAGACCTTCTGGGAGCCAACGAGCAAGGCGGGGGGCGAAAAGGTCAGGCGGGTGGGGCCGGGCTGGATGCAGGTGATGCCCGCCAGGTCTGTCGACTGGCGTCATGGTGCCGACTGCCGGCGGCAAGGGCCTTCCATGACCAGTGGCCGCGTCAGCCAAGCAGGCGCATCGCCCCGAGGTAGCAGCGGTTGAACCGGTCGAAGCCATGGCTGCCGCCATTGACCGCCTTGCGCGCGATCCTCCGGCCCTCCTCGTCGCCGCGCTGCAGCCCGCGAAGAATGACGTTCCTCTTGTTGAACAGGAAGCATGCCAAAATCCTCCCGGCGATCCGACTGTCGTTCGCAAGTTCCGGGTCTGCCTCCAGCGGCAGACCCAGCTGGCTCCCGATCGTCCGGTAGTTTTCGCGCCAGGTCAGCTGGACAAAGCCGCGGCCGCGGTAGCGGAAACCATCGCCCGGCCGGGTGTTCCCGTAGCGCCCATCATAAAGGTCGAATGGCGTCTTCCGCGTGTTCTTCGTGGATTCCCTCTCGCTGATCGGACTGAAGCCGGCTGTTTCGGCAGCGATGGTTGCAAGTGCCATCGACACCATCATGGCGTCGGTCAGCCCGAATTCGCGCAAGCCCTCGAGCACATCCGGCAGATGGCGGGCGATGTTGGCCCGCACGGAGGCGGAGCGATCAAACAGGGTTGCCACCAGGTCCGGCGTCACGCGATCGATGACGGAAGACGGGCCGAACGCCGGCAAGGGGTGCTCCCTGAGGGGAGCAGCGGGCGTGGGATCCCCGATCGGGGTCAGCAGGTCAGCATAGATGAAGCCATCGGTCTTGCCGTCGCCCTGAAGGTCGACCTGCGCCCAACGCCCGTCTGCTGCGTCGACATGGCCGAGAACCACCAGCTCGGTTCCTGCGGGAAGGGCCGGATCCTCGAAGGAGCGCGTGGCGGCGGTCGGCCGCAGGCGCGCGCCCCTTCTTGCGTTGACCCGGTGCGTGGCCGAGATCGGCGCCGTTGTGCTTTCGGCGAGGATTGCGGGCGCCGGCGAGGTCATGGGCACATCGACCCCGGCATTGTGCTCCAGCACCTGCGCCTCGGTTGCCGGGGCAATCTCAAGCGCCCGGAAAAGGAGCGGCACCGGGCAAGCCAGCGCCGCTCCAGACACAGTATCACGGCCGACGTGAATGCCGACCATGGTGGAGGTCGGGACCCAGCGGCCACGCCTCTGGACACAGCGCATCCAGGCGGCACCCGAGTCGCCGCCGTCTGACAGGGGCTCGCCTGGCCTTGCGCCGTCGATCGGCGCGATCGAGAAGGCCGGTGTCTCAAGGCGCTTCCGCCCCCCGTACCGGCTGCCCTTCAGTTCCAGGGCGACCTGTTTCACCATAAGGCGGCTGACCTTGCCATAGGTCACCCCCTTGGTCCGCCCCGACTTCACAACGATATCGCCATCCTGCGGCAAGTCGACATTTTCCACCGGAACGCCAAGCCCAAGGATCTCGCGCGAGACGCGCCGGGCCCGGATGGAGGACAAGGCGCCATCGCCTGCAAGCATATCCGCCGCCTGGATCATGTAGCCAAGGAGCAGATGCTCTTCCTGTCCGACCCTGACGCGGGTGTCGAGGAGGCCAGGCTGTGCGACCCGCCTTTGCGGATCGGGTGTTTCGAGAACATGTCTTGCCGAGAGCGCGAACAGCCGACCGTGGCGCGCGACAATGGCGCCAAGGGTGCCTGCATGCGTCGGGTCGACCAGATCGCCGATGCTCAGACCCGGGCAGACGGGGTCCTGGCGCGACTGCCGCACCCAGTTCAGCGCGGGCTGCGCACTTGCATCGTCGGCGATGAAGCACGCCTCCACGATGTCGATGCCCGCGGACTCGTCTCCTGCGGAAATCGCTTGCGGAATGGCCCGGCTGCCGGCTGCCGCGATCTCGGCGTCGGTTGCGAACTTGCGGTCGACATAGATGATGACGACCTCCTCGTCCGTTTCCGTGCCCCCGCGCCGCCGGGGCCCCCAGCCGAAGCCGATGACGTTGGGCAGATGGCCGTGCGCTGCCCGGGCCTGGGCCAGCAGCCGGTCGACCGGTTTGGGAACGTCCTGGCTGTCGCGCTGGGACTTGCGTGGCATCTTCTTGCTCCTAGGTCTGGGGCGCCTGGCCGACGGCAAGGGACGCACAGGTTTTCAGCCGCTCGAGCCGGGCAAGATGATCGGGCATGGCGGCTTCGAGTTCGATCCGCGCGGCAGCCAGACCTTCGATGTCAGCGCCCAGGGATTGGGTGACATCGGCTGGCGGTGCACCTGTTGCCTGGGCCGTGGCTTGGGCAGCCGGTGGCGGGGTGGGGGCGGGCGGTGCAAGCGTGGTCCGCAACTCATTGTAATTGAAGTTGCTCGGAACCAGCGCCCCCTTGCTGACCGAGATCGACACGGCCCTCACGGCAGCGCCGAAGGCCTCGCCGCGGGAATCCCAGGCGCGCTGCTGGACGGCCGCTTCGCTCAGAGTCTTTGCGGCAAGTTCCTTCCGGGCCTCAGCCAGCGCGACAAGCGCCTTGTTCGCGTCGCGCTCGGTGGCGGTCATCAGGGCGAGGTTGCGATTGACCTCGGACATCAATTCGAGAACCTTCCGCCGCGCGCCGTTGAAGGCCACTTGCCGCCTGTAGGCCTCGAGCGAGAGGAAGCCATCGCCGATGCCGATGATGCAGGCCATGCCGTCATAGCCGTTGCGGTAGGTGGCCGGCAGGCCGGACGGCAGCAGCCGGTCCCGCGCCAGCGTGTAGACGCCGGCACCGATGCCGACCCGCGCCAGGGCTTCCAGCGTGGCATCGGCAGAAGAGCCGGCTCCGGACTCTTCCGATGAAATGCCGCCGACGGCGCGCCAGGCGGAATAGGCGCCAAGGCCAAGCACCGGAAGATCGAGCGCGGTCCTGAGCTTCGCTGCCTTCAGATAGCGTTCGCGGTAGATGTTTCCGAGGTTTCGCGCCTCGACAAGCGCTGCGACCGCCGACACGCTGTCGATCGCGATTGCGGTGAACTCGGGGTTGCCCCTGATGCCGGAGGCACCCTCGCAGTCAATCTGCCGGCAGAGGGCGGCGAGGCGATCTCTCTCCTGCTCCTGCGCCTGCTGCTTCGCGGCAAGGCGTCGGACCTCCCTTGCGGCCTGCTCCAGATCCCGCTCGGCCGTGGCCAGCCCGCGCTCTGCGGCGGCGATGGCCGGGGCATTGCTGGCCGCCTGCTTGGCGCTGGCCAGCTGACTTTCCGCGGTTGCTTTGCGTTGCCTCGCCTCTTTCTCGAAATCCTGGGCAGCCAGAATGGCGTCAGCCGTCGCATTCGCCTCCTGGCGTGCTCCCTCGAGCCGCTGCTTCGTCACCTCGACAAATTCCTGCGGCGGTGGCGGGGCGGTGGGCAATTCGGCGAGCGGGGGATGGGAAAGCGCGCACCCCCCGACCAGCAGTCCAAGGCCCAGCGATCCTGCGAATGTCTTTCCTGCTCCCATCGCCTGCTCCCCCTCGCGCCGGCCTCGCAGCACGGCAGGAGCAGCAGAACCACATCTGCCTGTGTCGGTCTGTGGCAATTGCCACGGTTCTCAGCCGTGGGGCCCTGTTCTTCCCCCGCCTTCGCCCAGGGCAGCAGCTGCCATGGCGGCAAGCGTGGCAGCATCGTGGATCACCAGCCTTCGCCGGCGCTGCGACAGCAGGCCAAGGCGCGCCAGGGCCGCCATCTCCCGCGAGATGGCCTCGCGATGGCTGCCGATGCGCTGCGCCAGCTCCTCGTGCGTTGGCGCTTCGAACAGGGTCGCGGTTCCGTCCCCTGCCCCGGCATCCCGCGCCAGGCGATGCAGCTCGCAATGGAGGCGCGCGCGCACCGGCAGGAAGGAAAGGGCATAGACCTGCGCCGTGAGCGCGCGTGCAAGGGCC
>JBDNCK010000195.1:0-4426 GCA_046719675.1 Sphingomonadaceae bacterium
AGCGGCGCATCCTGATCCAGTATCCCAAGCGGCAGGTTGGCAACCGCATGTTCCAGGGGGACAAGTCGCACCTGCCACTCAAGCTCAACACGCCGGGCGTGATCCCGCCGATCTTCGCTTCCTCGCTCCTGCTGATGCCGCTCACGGTCGCGCAGTTCGCCGGCGAAGGCGCAACCGGTGCCGGCTCGGACGTGCTGCTCACCATCACGACGGCGCTGCAGCATGGCGCGCCGCTCTACATGCTGCTCTATGCTGCCGGCATCATCTTCTTCTGCTTCTTCTACACGGCCGTCGTGTTCAACCCCGAAGAGACTGCCGACAATCTCAAGAAATATGGCGGGTTCGTGCCAGGCATCCGCCCCGGCGTGAAGACGGCGGAATATCTCGACTATGTGCTGACCCGCATCACGGTGGTGGGCGCGCTCTATCTCACGCTCATCTGCCTGTTGCCGGAGCTGCTCATCTCGCAGCTGGCCATTCCCTTCTACTTTGGCGGCACGTCGCTTCTCATCGTGGTCAACGTCACGATGGATACCGTCTCGCAGATCCAGGGGCATCTGCTCGCCCATCAGTATGAAGGCCTCATCAAGAAGGCGAAGCTGCGGGGTCGGGGCAGGTGAGCGAACGGGACGGGCCAGGGCCGCGCGGTCTTACCATCATCCTGCTCGGGCCGCCGGGCGCCGGCAAGGGCACGCAGGCGGGCCGGCTGATGGCAAGCCGCGGCATGGTCCAGCTTTCCACCGGCGACATGCTGCGCGCAGCGGTCAAGGCCGGCACGCCCGTCGGCCTCGAGGCCAAGGCCGTGATGGAGCGCGGCGAGCTTGTGTCGGATGCCATTGTCTCCAGCCTCATCGATGAGGCGCTTGCGGCTACTCCGCTGGAAACCGGAGTCATCTTCGATGGCTATCCGCGCACCGCCGCGCAGGCCGAAAGCCTCGATGCCATCCTTGCCGCCCATGGCCGCGCGCTCGACCGGGTGATCGAGCTTGACGTGGACGAGGAGGCGCTGGTCGACCGGATCACCGGCCGCTTCACCTGCGCCAACTGCGGGGAGGGCTATCACGACCGGCACAAGCAGCCGAGGGTGCCGGGGGTCTGCGACCGCTGCGGCTCGACCGAATTCCGGCGGCGGCCGGACGACAATGAGGCAACCGTGCGCACGCGCATGGCCGAGTATCGCGCCAAGACGGCACCGATCCTGCCGCTCTATGAATCCCGCGGCCTCGTCGGGCGGGTTGACGGAATGGGCGGGATGGAGGATGTTTCCCACGCTATCGCGGAACTGCTGCCGGCCTGAGTGGTCTCTGGCGGCACTGCGCAGTGCTTGACACGCGCCTGTGCGCCCCCTAGGCACGCGCGTTCCGATTCCCGGTGACATTTCCCTCCTGCGCGACTCGTGGAGCGCGCGCGAGGTCCGGGCACGGGTTCGAAGCAGTGAGATGAGGCGCCTCGCCCAGGGCCCTCGTGGAGCAGGAGCAGTTTGTGGCACGTATCGCCGGGGTCAACATCCCCACCAACAAGCGCGTGGAGATCGCGCTCACCTACATTCATGGCATCGGCCGGACCAAGGCGAAGGAAATCACCAGCAAGCTCGGGATTCCTGCCGAGCGGCGCGTGCAGGACCTGACGGACGCCGAGGTGCTGTCCATCCGCGAGACGATCGACCGCGACTATATGGTCGAGGGGGACCTGCGGCGCGAAGTGGCGATGAACATCAAGCGGCTGATGGATCTTGCGAGCTATCGCGGCCTGCGCCACCGCAAGGGCCTTCCCGTGCGCGGCCAGCGCACCCACACCAACGCGCGCACCCGCAAGGGCAAGGCGAAGCCGATCGCAGGGAAGAAGAAGTAATGGCACGCGAACCCCAGAGGCTGAAGCGGCGCGAGCGCAAGAACATCACGTCGGGCGTTGCCCATGTGAACGCCAGCTTCAACAACACGATGATCACCATCACCGACGCGCAGGGCAACACCATTGCCTGGTCGTCGGCCGGCACCATGGGCTTCAAGGGCAGCCGCAAGTCGACCCCCTATGCGGCGCAGGTGGCCGCGGAAGACGCCGGCAAGAAGGCCGCCGAACATGGCGTGCGCACTCTCGAGGTGGAAGTGAAGGGCCCGGGTTCGGGCCGCGAATCGGCGCTGCGGGCACTGCAGGCGGTGGGCTTCCAGATCACCTCGATCCGGGATGTGACGCCCATTCCGCACAATGGCGTGCGTCCGCCCAAGCGGCGGCGGGTCTAGGAAGGCGCGATCGGCGGCGGCCCCTGAAGGGGGCCGGTGCACGAAGACACAGGAGCCCGCGGCGGGGCTCCGGCGAGGAAAGGTAGTACGGGCGTGGCGGCAGCATTCCAGAAGAACTGGCAGGAACTGAAGAAGCCCCTCGGGCTCGAAGCGCGGAGCGGCGGGGCTCCCAATCGCAAGATTTTCGTGGCGGAACCGCTCGAGCGCGGCTTCGGCCTGACCCTTGGCAACGCGCTGCGGCGGGTGCTGCTGTCGAGCCTGCAGGGCGCGGCCGTCACCGCCGTCAAGATCGACGGCGCGCTCCACGAATTCTCCTCGCTTGCCGGCGTGCGCGAGGATGTGACCGACATCATCCTGAACGTGAAGCAGATCGTCGTGAAGATGCAGGGCGATCAGCCCAAGCGCCTGTCGCTTTCGGCAACCGGCCCGGGCGAAGTGAAGGCAGGGCAGATTGCAACCACGGGCGACATCGAGATCGCCAACCCCGATCTCGTGATCTGCACCCTCGATCAGGGGGCGACCTTCAACATGGAGCTGACGGTGCAGACCGGCAAGGGCTATGTCCCGGCCGCGCAGAACCGGCCGTCGGATGCGCCCATCGGCCTCATTCCCGTCGATGCCCTCTACTCGCCGGTGCGCCAGGTCGCCTACAAGGTGGACCCGACGCGCGTGGGCCAGGATCTCGACTATGACAAGCTGACGCTGACGGTCGAGACGGACGGTTCGGTGACCCCGGATGATGCGGTCGGCTATGCCGCGCGGATCCTGCAGGACCAGCTGCAGCTGTTCGTCAACTTCGAGGAGCCGGTGGCGCGGCCGACGCCGGTGCAGATGGTGCCGGGCGGTGCGGTGGCAGTGGAGGAACCCACCGACATCCTGATGAACCGCAACCTGCTCAAGAAGGTGGACGAGCTCGAGCTTTCGGTCCGCTCGGCCAACTGCCTCAAGAACGACAACATCATCTACATCGGCGATCTTGTGCAGAAGTCAGAGCCGGAAATGCTGCGGACTCCCAACTTCGGCCGGAAGTCGCTCAACGAGATCAAGGAAGTGCTGAGCTCCATGGGGCTGCGGCTGGGCATGGAAATCCCCGGCTGGCCGCCGGAGAATATCGAGGAGCTGGCCAAGAAGCTGGAACAGGAGTTTTAGCGAAGGCGGCCGCGGCGAGCGCGCATGCTCTGGCCCGCTGCGGCCGGGCCCGACCGGCGCCGCCGGACAGGCGGCGAGGAAACCCCAGGCGCCCGGGGGCAAGCGGGCGTGGCTCGGGGTACCTGACCGGCGTGTCCGGCACGGCCCCCAGACGAACGGAGTGAGAGATGCGTCACAGGATTGCCCACCGGAAGCTCGGCCGCACCACGGCCCACCGCACGGCCATGCTGCGCAACATGGCAGCCGCGCTTATCAAGCATGAGCAGATCATCACCACGCTTGCCAAGGCAAAGGAACTGCGGCCCTACACCGAAAAGCTGGTGACGCTTGCCAAGCGCGGCGGGCTGTCCAACCGGCGCCTGGCGCAGGCCCGGCTCATGGACGAGGCGCAACTTGCGAAGCTGTTCGATGTGATCGCGCCGCGCTACGCGGACCGGCCGGGCGGCTACACGCGGGTGCTCAAGGCGGGTTTCCGCGCCTCGGACCAAGCGGCGATGGCCGTCATCGAGTTCGTGGACCGCGACGTCACCGCGCGCGGGCAGGATTCCGGACCGGTCGAGGTGCAGGAAGAAGCTGCCTGACTTGAGGCCCGCCCCCTCGGGCCGCTAGGCAGGAGCAATGGCCTTTACCTTCCGATACGGGCCGCGCGTGGTGGCCGGCGCAGGCGCTGCGGACGCAGTCGCCGGGTCGCTGCCTCCGGGCCCCGTGCTGTTCGTGACCGATGCCGCCATTCTCGGGCTGGGCCTGGCGCGGCCGTGCCTTGCCGCGCTGCGCAAGGCTGGCCACGAGATCCTCATCTTCGATTCGGTGGAGGCCGACCCCTCCGAGGCGACGGCGCTTGCGGCCACCGAGGCCGGGCGATCCTGCGGTGCGACTTCGGTCGTCGGCTTCGGCGGTGGCTCGCCCATGGACGTCGCGAAGGTGGCTGCCCTGCTGCTCGGATCGGGGGAGGATCTGGCATCGGCCTATGGGGTGGACCAGGCGAAGGGGCCGCGGCTGCCGCTGGCGCTTGTCCCCACGACAGCGGGAACCGGCTC
>JBDNCK010000196.1:0-4425 GCA_046719675.1 Sphingomonadaceae bacterium
GCAGGTCGGGCCCCACAGCGCGAAGCCGAGCTCGGCAGCCCGCGAGGGATCCTCGCGGACGAGCCGGACGGGGTAGCGCCAGTCGATGTGCGCAGCGTCGAACAGCGAGCCATAGGCGCCGTCGTTCACGAACAGCTCCTCGCCCCGCCGCTTCTCCACGCGCACGAGCACGCTTGCATAGTCGGCCGCCAGCGCCCGGCCCGGCTCGCACCAAAGCTCGGCGGAGTAGGAGACGGGCAGCGCCTCGAAGGTGCGGTGAATGACCGCGAAATAGGCAGCAAGCGGCGGCGGCTCCATGCCCGGATAGCGCGACGGAAAGCCTCCGCCGACGTCGATCACGTCGATGGTGACACCTGCCTCGACGATGGCGGCGCGCACGAAGGCCATGGCATCGGCATAGGCGGCAGGCGACATCGTCTGCGAGCCGACATGGAAGCAGATGCCAAGCGCATCGGCGACCTGGCGCGCGGCCATCAGCAGGGCCGGCGCTTCGGCAACTCCGATCCCGAACTTGGAGGCAAGGCTGAGTTTGGCATGCGCGGACGACACCCGCAGCCGGACGCACAGCGTGAGGTCGGTCGCGCCGTTGGTTGCGCGCACGATCTTCGCCAGCTCCTCATGGCTGTCGAGCGAGAAGATGCGCACGCCAAGCGCATAGGCCTCGGCGATCGCTTCCTCGGCCTTCACCGGGTGCATGAAGGCAAGCACGGCCTCGGGAAAGAGGCTGCGCACCAGCCGCACCTCGCCGATGGAGGCGACGTCGAAATGGCGGATTCCGCCCTCCCACAGCAGCCGGATGAGCGTGGGATCCGGGTTCGCCTTGACCGCATAGAAGCTGGTTCCGGGGAAGGCTTCCACGAAGTAGCGGGCAGCAGCGAGCGCCGCGTGCGGACGGATGAGGGTAACCGGCCGGGCCGGTGCCAGAGCTTGCGCTACCCCCAGCGCGTTATGATGCCTGTACAACTCAAGGGACCTCCACTGGGCAGTTGCGAACAAAGCTGCCTTGCGGTGGAAGTCCCATGGGGCAGCGGGCGCCGCATATGGGGATGGGGGGACCCGATGTAAAGGGAAAAATTGTCCTGCCGGCTCAAGCGGCTCTGCGATTTCCCAGGCAGGCCTCGACATGGGCGGCGATCGAGCCGACGGTTGCGAACAGCTCGGCCGTCACATCCTCGTCGTCGATGATGATCCCGAAGCCGTCCTCGAGCGCGGTCAGCACGGTTGCAACCGACATGGAATCGAGCTCGGGCAGATGGCCGAACAGGCGGGTGTCCGATGTCAGCGCCGCTGCGTCGGCGGATGACAGAAGAAGCGCTTCAGCAAGAATCGCCTTCACTTTCTCGAGCGTGGACGCATGCAGGATCGGGGCTGTTGCCATCATCTGTGCCGCTTCGTGGAAGCGGCGGCGCTTACACGGCACGCCCCAGCTTCGCAACCGCGGTTGCATTGGGCCGGGGGCAGGCCCTACATCGCGCGCCGTGACGCCCTTCGTGAAGATGCATGGGGCCGGCAACGACTTCGTGATCTTCGACGCGCGGGAAATGCCGGTGCCCTTGTCCCCGGATGTCGTGCGGCGACTGGCCGACCGCCATTACGGGATCGGCTGCGACCAGCTGTTCCGGCTCGAGAAGAGTGCGCGGGCGGACCTGTTCGTGCGGATCTGGAACCCGGACGGCAGCGAGGCAGGGGCGTGCGGCAATGGCATGCGCTGCGTGGCAGCCCTGACCGGGGCGACATCGCTCGAAACACTGGCAGGCGTCCTTGATGTGCCCGGCGGCGATTCGCATGTGGTCGCCATGGGGGTCCCCCGCTTCGGATGGGAAGAGATCCCGCTCGCCCATGCGATGGACACGCTGACGATGCCCGTTGCCTGGGAGATGCTGGAGGCGCCGTCCGCGGTCTCGATGGGCAATCCGCATGTCGTGTTCCTTGTCGAGGATGTGGAGGCGGTTCCGCTCGAACGGCTGGGCCCGCTGATCGAGTGCGATCCGCTGTTTCCCGAGCGCGTCAATGTCGGCGTCGCCCGGGTCGAGGGGCGCGACCGGATTGTCCTGCGGGTCTGGGAGCGCGGCGCCGGGCTGACGCTGGCCTGCGGCTCGGGGGCCTGTGCGGCCTTTGCCGTGGCCCGCCGGCGCAGGCTGGTGGATGCCCATGCAACGGTCGCGCTTCCCGGCGGCGATCTCCTGCTCCGGGAGCGGGACGACGGCCAGATCCTGATGGGCGGACCGGCCGAGACGGTCTTTCGCGGCGAGATTGCCCTGTGAGCGTCATCACCCATGGGTGCCGCTCCAACCTTGCCGAAGCGGACGCGCTTGCCCGCTGGGCGGGGCCGGGTGTCACCGTCATCAACAGCTGTGCGGTGACGGCCGAGGCGGTGCGGGATGCGCGCAGGTCCGCGAAGAAGGCCCTGCAGGCGGGAAGGCCCGTGTGGATCACCGGTTGCGCGCAGAAGGTGGCGCCCGAGCGTCTCGCCGATCTTCCCGTCCGGCTTGTCGACAAGCCCTGGCTTTCCGGCGCTGCCACGCTGCGCGCGCGCGGGTTCGTCGCCATCCAGGATGGCTGCGAGCATCATTGCACCTTCTGCGTGACGCGGCTGGCGCGCGGACCGGCGCGCTCGGCGCCGCCTGCCGACGTCGTCGAAGCCGTGCGGACCCTGGTGGCGCAAGGGGCGCGGGAAGTGGTGCTCACCGGTGTGGACGCCTGCCACTGGGGCCAGGATCTTGCCGGTCGCCCGCGGCTTGGCGGGCTTGTTGAAGCGGTGCTGAAGGCCGTTCCGGAACTTCCCCGCCTGCGGCTTTCAACCCTCGATCCGGCAGCCGTGGACGATGGGCTCGTCGCGCTGTTCGCAGAGCCCCGGCTGATGCCGCATCTCCATCTCTCGCTCCAGTCGGGCGATGACCTGATCCTGAAACGCATGCGCCGCCGGCATCGCGCGGCCGATGCGGTGCGGCTGGTCGAGGCGGTGCGCCGGATCCGGCCGGACGTGGCCGTCGGCGCCGATCTCATCGCCGGTTTCCCGACCGAAAGCGACTCCGCCCATGCCAACAGCCTTGCCATCGCTGCTGCCTGCGGCGTGGTGCATGCGCATGTGTTTCCCTTCTCCCCCAGGCCGGGAACCGTTGCTGCGCGGATGCCGCAGCTGCCGCGGGAGACAGCGCGGGCACGCGCCGCCGACATCCGCGCCCAGGCCGAAGCGCGGAAAGCAGCGTGGCTGCAGGCCTTCGTCGGCAAGGAAGTTGACGTGGTGAGCGAGGGCGCGAAGGGGCTTTCGCCGCATTTTGCCGAGGTGCAGCTTGCCACCCCCCTCCCGCGCGGCCAGCTGGCCGGAGTCCGGGTCAAACGCGTTGCCCAGGGAGTGCTGATCGCATGAGCGAAGTCACCGAGAGGGCGGGCTTTCTTGCCCGGATGCGGGAAGGGCTGCGGCGGACCGGCCAGCGCTTCCAGGATTCGCTCACCCTGCTCGTTGGCACCAGTGTCATCGGCGAGGAAGATCTCGATGCGCTGGAAGAAGCGCTGATTGCAGCCGACCTCGGGCCGGCTGTCGCTGCGCGGATCATCGCCAGGCTGCGCGAGGCGCGGGTGGTGGGCGAGGTGGACCTGGACGGGGTGCGCCGGATCGTGGCGGCCGAAGTCGTCGCCATCCTCGAGCCGCTGGCAAGGCCGCTGCAGGTCACCGCCTTTCCGCGCCCGCACGTGATCCTGGTGGTGGGCGTGAACGGCACCGGCAAGACGACAACGATCGCCAAGCTCGGCCACCTCTTCCAGGAAGAGGATTATGAGGTGATGTTTGCAGCCGGCGACACCTTCCGCGCCGCGGCGGTCGAGCAGCTGCAGGTCTGGGGTCAGCGGCTGGGCGTTCCCGTCATCACCGGACCCGAGCGGACGGACGCCGCCGGGCTCGCCTATCGTGCCATGGAAGAGGCGAAGGCGAGCGGGCGCGACGTGCTGCTGGTGGACACGGCTGGCCGGCTCCAGAACAAGGCGGGCCTGATGGACGAGCTGGCCAAGATTCGCCGGGTGCTGGCCAAGCAGGACCCGGCAGCGCCCCACGACACGGTCCTGGTGCTCGATGCAACGACGGGCCAGAACGCCCTCAACCAGATCGAGATCTTCCAGGAAGTCGCTGGCGTGACCGGCCTTGTCATGACGAAGCTGGACGGGACGGCGCGCGGGGGCGTGCTGGTGGCGGCCGCGGAAAGGTTCGGCCTTCCCATCCATGCCCTTGGCGTCGGCGAGCGGCTTGGGGACCTTCGGCCCTTCGACGCGCGCGCCTTCGCCCGCGCGCTGGTGGGAGAAGCTGCATGAACGATGCCAGCCCGCCGCGCCCGGAAGCCGCGCTGCCGCCAGCAAAACCCGAAGTCACCGGCTGGAAGAAGCTAGCGATCGATTTCGGGCCGCTTGTCATCTTCTTCCTCACCTATTCGC
>JBDNCK010000197.1:0-4394 GCA_046719675.1 Sphingomonadaceae bacterium
CTGCTTCAGCTTCGCCTCGGCCGCAGCGTTCTTCTCGGTCTTGTTCCCCCAGATGACGACATCCGCACCCGCGGCTGCCAGCGCGTCGGCCATGCCAAGCCCGATCCCGCCATTCCCGCCCGTCACCAGGGCAACCTTGCCAGTCAGATCAAGGGGCTTGTACATCGCTTTCCTCCCCCGCCCCGTTCCCCCTGCGCCGGGTCCCTTGTCCACCTCGCAGTTTTGCCCGTGCGCAAGACCAGCTAGGACCAATTTCGTGGACGGGCCGGAGCAACCGCTTTTCCGCCTCGAGGAGGCAAGCCGTGTCTATGGCAGCGGGCCGTCTGCCGTGCGCGCGCTCGACCAGGTCTCGATTGCCATTCCCAGGGGTGAAGTCGTGGTGCTGCTGGGGCCGTCCGGCTCGGGCAAGTCCACCTTCCTCAACATCCTGGGCGGCCTCGACCGGCCGACCGAAGGCGAGGCGTGGTTCGAGGACAGGAACCTCGCCACCCTCTCCGATTCCGCGCTCACGGAATATCGCCGCGCCCATGTCGGCTTCGTCTTCCAGTTCTACAATCTCGTTCCCTCGCTGACCGCGCTCGAGAATGTCCAGCTGGTGACCGACATCGCGGACTCGCCGATGGACCCGGAGGAAGCGCTCAAGCTCGTCGGGCTGGGCGCGCGCGCCCGCCATTTCCCCTCCGAGCTTTCCGGGGGCGAGCAGCAGCGCGTCGCCATCGCGAGGGCGATTGCCAAGCGCCCGGCTGTCCTCCTGTGCGACGAACCCACCGGCGCGCTCGACAGCCGCACCGGAGTCGCCGTCCTCGAGACCCTGCTCGCCGCCAACGAAGCCACCGGCGCCAGCCTGCTGATCGTCACCCACAACGCCGGCGTGGCCGACCTTTCCCACCGCACCATCCGCTTCCGCGACGGCAGGGTGGTGGAGGAGAGCCGCAACACCGTCCGCCGCCGCCCGGCGGAGATCAGCTGGTGACCCGCACGCTCTTCACCAAGCTCCTGCGCGACGCCTGGCGGTTGAAGGGCCTCGTGCTTGCAACGGCGATGGTTCTTGCCGGCGGTGTCGCCCTCTATGTCATGGCAGCCGGAACGCTGGCCTCGCTGCTCGCCACCCGCGCGGCCTGGTATGCCGAAAGCGGCATGGCCGATATCGCGGCCTCGGTTCGCCGCGCGCCCATGGATGTGGCCAAGCGGGCGGCCGCGATTCCCGGGGTCGCCCGGGTCGATGGCCGGCTGACCGGCGCCGGCACGGCCACGCTCGCCGGCTTTCCCGAGCCGGTCAACGTCATCGTCCACAGCCTGCCGGCAGACCCTGCCACCGGCCTCAACCGCCCGACGTTGCAGCGCGGCCGCCTGCCCGATTCCCGCTCCACCCGCGAAGCACTCGTGAACGAGGCCTTCGCCGCCGCCCACGGGCTCACCGGCGGCGATCGCCTCTCGCTCACCCTGCGCGGCGCCCGGCTCGATCTCGTCCTGACCGGCACCGCCAAGGCGCCCGATCACATCTACACGATCCCGCCCGGAGGCCTCACGTCGGATGACCTGCGCTTTGCCGTGCTGTGGATGCCCCGCGCTGCGCTCGAGGGGCCGCTCGATCTCACCGGCGCCTTCTCGGAACTGCTGCTGCGCCTCGAGCGCGGCGCCTCGCCGGCCGCCGTCACCGCGGCGGTCGACAGGCTCCTGCTGCCCTATGGCGGCACCGGCGCCGTGCCGCTTGCCGAGCAGCTCTCCGACCGCTTCCTGACCGCCGAGATGGACCAGCTGGCCGTCATGGCCCGCATCCTGCCACCGGCCTTCCTGGGCGTTGCTGCCTTCCTCCTGTGGGTGACGACAGGACGCCTGATCGCCACCGAGCGCGAGCGCATCGGCCTCCTGAAGGCCTTCGGCTACCGCGACCGCGAGATCGCCCTGCACTACGCCTTCTTCGCCCTTCTCGTGGCGCTGCTTGGCGTGGGGCTCGGGGTGCTTGGCGGCCGCGCGCTCGGGCGCGGCGTCACCAGCGTCTATGCCGAATTCTACCAGTTCCCGATGCTTGTCTTCCGCTCCGATCCCGCCACCCTTGTCGAGGCCGCAACGCTTGCCCTCCTTGCCGCCCTGGCCGGCGTGGTCGCGCCCGTCCGGCGGGTGGCGAAGCTTGCCCCGGCGATTGCCATGCAGCCGCCTGCCCCGCCGCGCTACCGCGGCTGGCTGAGCCAGGCAGTGGGGGCGCTTCGCCGCCTCGACGAACCCGCCCGCATGGTGCTGCGCCACCTGCTCCGCTACCCGGTGCGCACGCTCATCAGCGCCACCGGCGTGGCGCTTGCGCTCGCCCTTGCGATCAGCACCAGCTTCAACACCGATGCCGTCGCCCGCATGATCGAGATCGTCTTCCACCAGGCCAATCGGCAGACCGCCACCATCGCCTTTGCCGACGTCCGCCCGGCCCATGTCACGGCCGATCTCGCGCGGCTGCCCGGCGTGCTTGCGGTCGAACCCTTCCGCACCGCGCCCGCCCGGCTGTCGCACGGACAGCGCACCGTGCGCGAGGCGCTCACCGGCCTTGCCCCCGGCGGCACGCTCGTCCGCCCGCTCGATGCCGACGGCAATCCCGTGCCCCTTCCCGCCCAGGGCCTCATCCTCAGCCAGACGCTGGCCGAACGTCTCGACGCAAGGGTTGGCAGCATCCTGTCCGTGCAGGTGCTCGACGGCGCCCAGCCCGCGCTCGAGCTGCGGGTGGCCGGCATCGTCCAGACCTACCAGGGAACCCCGGCCTGGATCGATCTTGCCGCCCTCAACGCCCTGCTGCTCGAGGGGCCCGTCATCTCCGGTGCCTTCGCGCTTGTCGATCGCAGCAAGGAACAGGCGCTCGCGCGCGCCGTGGCCGACCTGCCGATGGTCGCAGCGCTCACCCTGCGCTCGGCCGTCATCGGCACCTTCGAGGAACAGGTCGCCGAGAATCTCGGCATCTTCCGCTTCTACAGTCTCGCCCTTGCAGCGCTCATCGTCGTCGGCGTCGTCTATACCAACGCCCGCATGGCGCTCGCCGAACAGGCGCGCGACCTCGCCACCATGCGGGTGCTCGGCTATCGCGGCGGCGAAGTGGCCACCATACTCATAGGGAACCTGCTCCTCGTCACGCTCATCGGCATTCCGTTCGGGATTGCGCTTGGCGCCCTCCTTTCGGTGTGGATCGCTGCGGCCTTCTCCTCCGACATGTACACCATCCCCTGGGCGCTCAGCAGCGCAACCGTCGGCCTTGCCGCGCTCACAACGCTCGGCGCCGCCCTTGCCGCTTCCGCCTTCGTTGCCCTCGATGTCCGCCGTCTCGATCTCGTTGGCACCCTGAAGGCCCCCGAATGACCCGTCGCGTGCCCCTGAAGCTGTGGCTCTGGAGCCTTGTCGCGCTTGCTGCTGCCATCCTCGTCTGGCTCGTCGTGCGTCCCGTTGCCATCGAGGTCGAGCTCGGCCTCGTCGATCGCGGCGATGTCCCGGTGACCGTGATGGACCGCGGCATCGCCCGCGTACGCGACGTGTTCGACGTGTCGGCCCCGGTCACCGGCCTCCTGCGCCGCGTGGAGGTCGAAGTGGGAGACGAGGTGGAAGCCAACCGCACCGTCATCGCCCGCCTGCGCCCGGCCGACCCCGGCTTCCTCGATTCCCGCACCCAGGAAGCCGCCCGCGCGCGCGTTGCCATGGCCGAGGCGCAGGCAGCCGCCGCCCGCGCCAGCGTCGCACGCGCCGAGGCTGCCGCGCGCGGCGCGCAGGCGGAACATCGCCGGGTTGCCAGCCTCCAGCAGCAGGGCTGGCTCGCCCAGGCCGCGCTTGACCGCACCACCGCCGAGCGCGACGCGGCCGAGGCTGCGCTGGCAGCGGCGCGCGCCGAGGCCATGGCTGCTGCCCGCGCGCTTGCGGAAGCACGCGCCGCGCTTGCTGGCCCGCTCGGCCGGCCGGGGGGCCGCGAAGTCACGCTCACCGCCCCCGTCTCGGGCCGGGTGCTCACGCTCTTCCACCAGTCGGAGACGGTCGTCCCGGCGGGCGAGCGGATCGTTGCCATCGGCGATCCCGCCGGCGACCTCGAGATCGTTGCCGAGCTGCTGTCAACCGATGCGGTGCGCGTGCGCGAGGGCGCGCCTGCCACCATCGAGCAATGGGGCGGACCAGGCACGCTTGGCGCCCGGGTGCGCCTTGTCGAGCCATTCGGCTTCCTCAAGATTTCCGCGCTCGGGATCGAGGAGCAGCGCGTGCACGTCTGGCTCGACCTCACCGACCCGCGCGACCGCTGGCAGGCGCTCGGCCATGGCTATCGCGTGGAAGTGCGGATCGAGACCGATGTTGCCCGCAATGCCGTGCGTGTGCCGGTGCCCGCTCTCGTCCGCCAGGGAGGGCGCTGGGCGGTCTTCGAGATCAAAATATCAGAA
>JBDNCK010000002.1:0-19544 GCA_046719675.1 Sphingomonadaceae bacterium
GGCTATCACGCTGGAGATCGGCTATGGCCTCATCACCCTGGTGGACGAGGCCCAGGGCGCGCCCCTGATGAGCCGGATCACCGGCATCCGCCGCCAGCTTTCGCGCGAGCTCGGGTTCGTGCTGCCGATGGTCCGCGTCCGGGACGAGATTGCACTTGCCCCGCACCAGTACCGGATTGCCATCGCAGGCGAGCGGGCGGGTGCCGGCGAGGCCTGGCCCGGAGACTTGCTGGCGCTTGAGGCCGAGACGATCGCACGGCCCGTCCCGGGGCGCGAGACGCGCGATCCGGCCTTCGGCCTTCCGGCCCGTTGGATCGACCCGGCGCTGGAGCAGCGGGCGATCGAAGCGGGCTACACCGTGGTCGATCCAGCGACCGTCATCGGCACCCATCTCCACAAGCTCTTGCGGCTGCATGCGGCAACCCTGCTCGGGCTCGACGAGGCGCAGGCGCTCCTTGACCAACTGCAGCAGCGCCAGCCGCAACTTGCCCAGAGCCTTGGCCCCAAGGTGCTGCCGCTCACCCACCTTGCAGCCGTGCTGCGGGGGCTGCTGGAGGAAGGCGTGCCGCTGCGCGACTTCGCCCGGATTGCCGGCGCGCTTGCGGAGTGCGCACCGCTGGCGAGCGATCCTTCCGAGCTCCTGGAACTTGTGCGCGGCCGGATCGGTGGCCTCGTGACAAGCGCGATTGCCGAGCCGGACGCACCATTGAAGCTGATCGCGTTCGCGCCGGAACTCGAAGCCCTGCTGATGGGGGCGGTGAAGGCAGCGCAGGGAGCCCCCTTCCCCTTCGAGCCGGGCCTTGGCGCGCGGGTCGTCGAGAGCGTGCGCAAGGCGCTTGTCGGCCCGCAGGCAGCGGGCGATCCGGTTGCCGTCATCAGCCAGGCCGGGCCACGCCGGCCGCTGTGGCGCCTGCTGCGCAGCGCAGGCGTGGACGTTCCCGTGATCGGATTTGCCGAATTGCCCGACAGCCGGGCGGTGGAAGTGGTCGCAGTGGTCGGGGCGACAGAAAACGCCCTGCCGATGCCGGAACAGGAGACAGCCTGATGGACGCGCGCCTTGGCCTCGACGTGCGGCTCTACACGCCGGCAGCGCTTGCGCGAGCCGAGCCGGAGCGGCTGATCCACAATCACCTGGCCCTTGTCCGCAAGATCGCCTGGCATACCCATGCGCGGGTCTCTTCCGCGCTCGATGTGGAAGAGCTGGTGCAGATCGGGATGATCGCGCTCATCGAGGCAGCGCGCAGTTTCGAGGACCGGGGGCATGCTGCCTTCGCGACCTATGCGACGGTCCGGATCCGCGGGGCCATGATCGATGCACTGCGGAAGCAGGCGACCATGTGTCGTTCGGCGCTCCGGCGGCGGCGGGAACTGAATGCGGCGCGGGCGAAACTCGAAGGAAAGCTGGGGCGGCCGCCGACGGACGCGGAACTCGCCGCCGCCCTCGAGATCAGCCTTGCCGAACTTCAGGAGGCAAATGCTGCGACCCAGGGGGTGCGCTACGAGTCGATCGACGAGGTCTATTCCGACCACAGCATCTGGTTTGCCGAAGAGGGGCCGGATGCGCTGGACCAGTTGCAGTCCTCCGAGTTGCGGGCGCACCTTGCCGAGGCCATCCGCAAGCTGCCGGAGCGCGAGGCCATGGTGCTGCAGCTCTATTTCGTCGAGGAGATGAACCTCGAGGAGATCGGGCAGGTGCTTGGCGTGGGCGCTGCCAGGGTGTGCCAGATCAAGAAGGCGGCGCTGACGAAGGTCCGAAAGCTGCTGGGAGGCTGGGAAGACTGAAGGCAGCGCAAGTCGGGGGGCTGCCTGCGCTGCCCCGCATCCCAGCCGGCGGCTGCCTGATCGGCCCGACGCTGCCGCCGAAACTGCTGCTGATGCAGCCGCTCGCGCGCGATTGCAGCATCGGGCAGTTGCAGCATCGGGCCGAAGGGGTTACGCTGCCGCAATGACGCGGAGGGGAGAACATGCCGCGCATGTCTGGTCGGTGATCCGGTCGGGGGCAGCGGCACGATCGGATGTTGCGGCTTCCTGGCGGCGCTCGGCCCTGCGACATGGTCTGGATCCGGAGGGGGGCCGGCAGGCCGAGCGCGTGGAGGAAAGGCGCCTGCGCCTGGCGCGCGAGGCCAATGCCGACATCCTGCAGGCCGCAGCACCCTTTCTCGACCGGCTTTCGCGCGCGCTGGTGCGGCCCGGGCGCTGCCTTCTGGTAACCGACCGCAAGGGGCTCATCCTGGATGGTCGGATGAGCCGTTCGGATGAGGCGCTGTTCCGTTCGGCGCGGCTCATACCCGGGGAGGACTGGTCGGAGGCAGCAGAGGGCACCAACGGGATTGGCACCTGCCTTGCCGAGGAACGGCGGCTGACGATCTTTCGCGACGAGCATTTTCGCGCTGCCAACACCGGACTTGCCTGCACCGATGTGCCCATCTTCGGCGCAGGCGGTGAAATTGTGGCAGCACTCGACGTGTCGACCGCGCGCTTCGACGACGACCGCGCAACCGCTGCGCTCATCCTGTCGCTGCTGGTGGAAGCTGCCCGGGGCATCGAGCGCCGCCTGTTGCAGGCGGCATTTCCCGGCTGCCGCCTGGTGCTTGTCGGCGAAGCGGCAGGCGGGCCGGAGCTGGTTGCGGTGGACCGCGACGACCTGATCGTCGGCGCGTCGCGCGCGGCCCGGCGCCGGCCGGATCTTGCCGGGGTGAGCGAGTCCTGCCCCGTGCCGCTTGCCGACATTCTGGGCATGGCGGAGGAGGATCCGCTGCTGGCGGCCGAGCGGCGGGTGCTCCGGCAGGCGCTGGCGCGCAGCCGGGGCAATGCGGCAGCAGCCGCCCGCAGTCTCGGGATCGGGCGGGCCACGCTCTATCGCCGGATGCAGCGCGCTGGCCTGCAGCCTTCGGAGCTGCCGGCGCGCTGATCACCCGGTTTGCCGGCCAACCTGTCTCACCAGCGAGACAGTCCTGAGGATCCCTTCCGGTTGCCAGGTGGCGAACGGCCGTCCCTTCCGCCATGTTTCGCGCCATGGGAGAGGTCGGGGCATTCCCCGATCTCGGGAGCGCGCAGCCAAGCGACGCCCCACCGCGGAGGAGGAAGACAATGGACATGCCCACCCCTGCAGCCGAGCTGCTGCGACCGCCGCTCAAGGCGCACTATGACAATTTCATCGGCGGCCGCTTCGTGCCGGCAAAGAGCGGGAAGACGTTCGAGAACATCTCTCCGGTCACCGGGCAGCCGATCGGTACGGTCTGCCGGTCGGATGCCGCCGACATCGAGGCTGCGCTCGACGCAGCGCATGCCGCGAAGGAGCGCTGGGGGCTGACGCCGGTGGCAGAGCGCGCCCTCCTGCTCAACCGGATCGCAGACCGGATGGAAGAGAAGCTCTCCTTCCTGGCCGAAGTCGAGACCTGGGACAATGGCAAGCCCATCCGCGAGACCCTGGCCGCCGACCTGCCGCTTGCCATCGATCATTTCCGCTATTTCGCCGGCTGCATCCGCGCGCAGGAAGGCGGGATTTCGGAGATCGACCGCAACACCATCGCCTACCATTTCCAGGAGCCTCTGGGCGTGGTGGGGCAGATCATCCCGTGGAACTTCCCGCTGCTCATGGCGACCTGGAAGCTGGCGCCAGCGCTTGCGGCCGGCAACTGCGTGGTGCTGAAGCCGGCCGAGCAGACTCCGGCCTCGATCATGGCCCTGATGGAGCTGATTGCCGACCTGCTCCCGCCCGGGGTCGTCAATGTGGTAAACGGGTTCGGCCTCGAGGCCGGCAAGCCGCTCGCGCAATCGAAGCGGATCGCGAAGATCGCCTTCACCGGGGAGACGTCGACCGGGCGGCTGATCATGCAGTATGCGAGCGAAAACCTCGTTCCGGTCACGCTCGAGCTGGGCGGGAAGTCGCCCAACATCTTCTTCTCCGACGTGATGGCCGAGGATGACGATTATCTCGACAAGGCCGTCGAGGGCTTTGTCATGTTCGCGCTGAACCAGGGCGAGGTGTGCACCTGCCCCTCCCGCGCGCTGGTCGCTGAGGATATCTACGAGCCCTTCATGGAGCGCGCGCTCAGGCGGGTGGCAGCGCTCAGGCAGGGCAATCCGCTCGATCCCGAGACGATGGTGGGCGCACAGGCCTCGGCCGAGCAGAAGGAGAAGATTCTCCGCTATCTCGACATCGGCCGGGAGGAAGGCGCGCAGGTGCTTGCAGGCGGTGGCGAGGCGAAGCTCGACGGGCCGCTCGCCAACGGCTTCTATGTGCAGCCCACCGTCCTCAAGGGCCACAATGCGATGCGGATCTTCCAGGAGGAGATCTTCGGTCCGGTCGTTTCGGTGACGACCTTCCGCGACGAGGCCGAGGCCCTCCAGATCGCCAATGACACGCTCTACGGGCTTGGCGCCGGCGTGTGGAGCCGCGACATCAACCGCTGCTACCGCATGGGCCGCGCCATCGAGGCCGGGCGTGTGTGGACCAACTGCTACCACGCCTATCCCGCCCATGCGGCGTTTGGCGGCTACAAGCAATCGGGCATCGGGCGCGAGACGCATGCGATGATGCTCGCCCACTATCAGCAGACCAAGAATCTGCTGGTTTCCTACGAGCCGAAGAAGCTCGGATTCTTCTGACGGAGGGACAGGCGGACGCGCGGACTGCGCTCTGCCAGGTGCAACACGAGGGACGAGGAGATCGAGATGTCAACCAGCTTCATCATGCCGTCCATGAACATCATGGGCGAGAATGCGCTTGCCGATGCCGTGGCAACCCTTGAGGGCCGCGGCTTCACGAAGGCGCTCATCGTGACCGACGCCGGCCTTGCAAGGCTTGGCGTGGCGGCCGATGTGGCGCGGGCACTCGAGGGCGCGGGGATTGCAAGTGTCGTCTTCGATGGCGCCCAGCCCAATCCGACGGTCGCCAATGTCGAGGCGGGCCTTGCCCTGCTGAAGGCCGAGGGCTGCAATCTCGTCGTCTCGCTTGGCGGCGGCTCCAGCCACGACTGCGCCAAGGGCATCGCGCTGGTGGCGGCCAATGGCGGTGCGATTTCCGATTATGAGGGGATCGACCGCTCGCCCAAGCCCCAGGTGCCCCTGCTGGCAGTCAACACGACGGCGGGAACCGCCGCGGAGATGACCCGCTTCTGCATCATCACCGACGAGGCCCGCCATGTGAAGATGGCGATCGTTGACAAGCATGTGACGCCCTTCCTGTCGGTGAACGACCCGGCGATGATGGTGGGCAAGCCGCCGGCACTGACCGCGGCCACCGGCATGGATGCGCTGACCCATGCCGTGGAGGCCTATGTCTCGACAGCGGCAACGCCGATCACCGACGCCTGCGCGATCAAGGCCATCTCGCTCATTTCCACGCATCTGCGGGCAGCGGTTGCCGATGGCAAGAACATGGAAGCCCGCGAGGGCATGGCCTATGCGCAGTTCCTGGCCGGCATGGCCTTCAACAATGCCTCGCTTGGCTATGTGCATGCCATGGCCCACCAGCTCGGCGGTTTCTACGACCTGCCGCATGGCGTGTGCAACGCCGTGCTGCTGCCGCATGTGGAAGCGTTCAACGCCGCGGTGGCTGCCGGCCGGCTGCGCGATGTTGCAGCGGCCATGGGTGTCGATGTCTCGGGCATGGACGAGAAGGCCGGGGCGGATGCCGCCATTGCCGCGATCCGCAAGCTTTCGGCCGACATCGGGATCCCGAGCGGACTGGCCGAGCTTGGCATGAAGGAAAGCGACATTCCCACGCTCGCTAGGAATGCGATGGTGGATGCCTGCGGCTTCACCAACCCGCGCCCGGCCAACCAGGACGATATCGAGGCCATCTTCCGCGCCGCGGCCTGAGCCGCCGCCCTCCGGCGGCTCCACCCCGCACTGCGCGCGCGGCGCCTGCGGCTCCTGCCCCTCCTCCCCGGGGCAGGGGCCGCACTCTTGTGCGGGACATCTCCTGGCAGTCGGCGCCCGGATGGGGGCGGACAGCCATGAGCGGGCGGAGCTTGCGCAGGAAAAGCTCGGCCCTGCAGGTTGCGTGGCTTCGGCCCTGCCGGGCCAGGAAAGAGAGAGGCGGCGCGAACCGGAGTCCGCGCCGCCATGAAAGGAGAGGAAGCCGGGCTTCCCCCTCGGGTTACCGCAGCAGCTGGAGGACGGTCTGCTGCTGCTGGTTGGCCTGGGCCAGCATGGCTTGCGCTGCCTGCGAGAGGATCTGGCTGCGGGCGAGGTTCGTCGTCTCGACCGCGAAGTCCGCATCCTGGATCCGCGAGCGGCTGGCAACCGTGTTGGTGCTGGCCGAGGTGAGGTTGTTGATGGTGGCTTCCAGACGGTTCTGGACGGCACCGAGTTCGGCGCGGTTGATGGACACCGACTGCAGCGCCTCGTCGATGGAGGCGAGCGCTTCCTGGGCGCCCTGCTGGGTGGAGATGTCGATGTCCTTCACCTTCAGGCCGCCGCCATCGGCACCATATTCGCCGACCTCGAAGCCGAGGACGGTGAAATTGCCACCAGCGGAGAAGCCGAGGCTTCCGGCTGAGACCTGGAAGGAACGCGAGCTCTCGAGCGCAATCTTGCCGAAGGCAACATTCACGGCATCGGCTTCCGCACCCGTCAGCGCCGAACCATCGACGGCCGACGTGACCGTGTAGGACGTGCCGGTGCCGTTGATGGTGGCTGCGCCGAGCCCGAAGTGGGCCGCGGTCAGGCCGGCACTGGCCTCGAACCAGACCGAGACATTGCGGCCATCGGCAGCAACAAGCGAGATGCCGCCGCGGCCATTGTCCACTGCCGTGACACCGGTCGAGCCGCTGTTGTTGTTGATGGCGGCTGCCACATTCTCGCGCCGCTGCGAGGCGGAGTCCGTGGTGGCCATCGCGACATCGATGCGCACGCCATTGATGTACAGTTCGGCCGTGCCGTTGAAGGTGGCAAGATCCGTCGAGGTGCCATCGATCTGGACGCCGAGCGCGCGGGCCGTCACGCCCGTCTGACCGGAAGCCTCGTTGATGGCAGCGGCAATGGCAATGGCGGAGGCGGCCTTCTGGCTGTTGGCGGCACGCGTGTCCGACAGCGTGTCGTCTGCGGCCTTGGAGGCGCGGATCGCGACCCCGTTGATCACCAGGTCGCCGGTGTTGAGGACCCGGGCCGCACCCGCGCCGGCCGCAACCGCGCGCTGGTCGGTGGTGGTGGCAGAGACACCGCGCTCGAAGGTGCCGGCTGCAAGGCCCGCCCGGGAGAGCTGGCCCGAGCCCACGGTTCCGATGGTGATCGGGCCGCCGCTGGTGGAGACCAGCGAGAAGGTGCCGGACTGGGTCCCTTCCTTGAGGCCGGTGGCTGCTGCCGTCAGGGTGGTGAGCGACACTTCGATGTTGCGGCCGTCGGCTGCAACCAGCTGGATGCCGAGGTTCGAGTCCCCGGTGTCGATCGCGGTGACGCCGGTCTGGCCGGAGATGAGGTTGATCGCGTCGACCACGGCCGTCCGCGACGCCGCGGCATTGGTCGTCGTGGTGATCGAACCCGTCGTCACGCCGTTGATGGTAACCGTGCCGGTGAGGCCGGTCGCCGACATGGCAGTGCCCGTCATCACCGTCTGGCCGACAACGGCGCGCACGCCCGTCTCTGCCGTCTTGGCATTGATGGCGGCTGCCTTGGCGATGGCCGAGGCTTCCTTCGACGAGAAGGAGAGATTGTCGTCCGCTGCCCGCGAGGCGCCGATGGCAACCCCGTTGATCGTGAGATCATTGGCCTGGAGCGCCTGGGCGGCCGAGAAGCCCGTTGCCGCAAACGCACCCGTCGCTGTCAGGCCGGGGACTTCGCCGGTGCCGAGATCGGCCGTCCGCGTGGAGTTGATGCCCAGCTGCACGGTCTCGGCCGCACGGGCACCCGTCTGCAGGGTCAGCGTCTTCGAGCTGCCGTCAAGCAGGCGGATGCCGTTGAAGTTCGTCCGCGTGGCGACATTCTCGATCTCACCGATCAGCTGGGTGACTTCCGCCTGCAGGGCCTGGCGGTCCTGCGCGGAGAAGGTGCCGTTGGCGGACTGCACCGCCAGTTCCCGCATCCGCTGCAGCATGTTGGTGATCTCGCCCATGGCCGATTCCGCCGTCTGGGCGAGGCTGATTCCGTCACCGGAGTTGCGCATTGCCATGGCAAGACCGCGCACGTCGGCCGTCATCCGCTGCGAGATGGCAAGACCGGCCGCGTCGTCCCTGGCGCTGTTGATCCTGAGGCCGGTGGAGAGCCGTTCCATGGCGCGACCCATGTCCAACTGGGCCATCCGGCTCCCGTTCTGGGCCCTCAAGGCACCGAGATTGGTGTTGATAATGCTCATCGTACCTGATCCCTTGTCCGTTTCGGGCCCGCGGGGGTTGCAGGGCCTCGGCGCCGTTCACGGCTTGACAGGCGTTCGCTTAAGGGTGTGGCATGATTCGGTTTCCGACCTGCGATGCACAGCTGGCCTGAGGGCCTGCCGCCCCTGCTCGCCGCGGGCAGGGACTGGCTTGTGGTGGACAAGCCGGCCGGGCTTGCCGTCGCGCCGCCCAGGCGCGGCGGTGCAAGCCTCGAGGCGCTGATGGCGCCGCTCAGGCCGCAGCCGCGTGCCGTCCACCGGCTGGATACCGACACCAGCGGCTGCCTGCTCTTGGCGACGCGGCCGGCGGCACTCAGGCGGCTGGCGGCGGCCTTCGCGGACGGGCGGGTCCACAAGACCTACTGGGCGGTCGTGGCGCCCGTGCCGGCGGCAGAAGCCGGCGTCATCGACCGGCCGCTCGCCAAGCGCTCCACCCGCGCGCGCGGATGGTGGATCGCCCTGGATCCGGCGGGCAGGGCGGCGCGCACCCGGTGGCAGGTTCTCGCGCGCGCGGGCAACCGGGCGCTCATTGCCTTCCAGCCCGAGACGGGGCGCACGCACCAGCTGCGGGTGCATGCAACGCTGCTGGCGCCGGGCTGCGCCATCGTCGGGGATACGGTCTACGGGCGCGGGGAAGCCGGCGGCCTGATGCTGCACGCGCGCAGCCTGGACGTGCCGGAAGGCGCGTCGTGCGTGACCGCAGTGGCGCCAGTGCCTGCGCGCCTTGCCGACGCCGGCGTGCCGCTGCCACCCGCCTGAGCGCCCGCCTCGACCTGGCGGGCGCAGGGCGTCAGCTGCGGCTGTTGAGGAAGGAGACTTCCTGCGCGATCATCGCGCTGGCGATGCGATCGGCGTCCGGCCTGAGGGTGCCTGCTTCGATGGCCTGGCGCACCTCCGTGACCTTCGTGCTGTTGACCGGAGGCGCAGCGGCGAGCTCCCGGCCGAGCGCCCGGGCAATCGGTGCGGCCTTGGCGACGGCGAGGCTGGCCTGGGGTGCCGCCCGCTCGAAGGCCGGAAGGCTTGCCGCTTCGGGGCGACCGATGTCCGGGCCCGCCGCAGGCGTCGCCGCCGCCGGGCGCGTGCCGCGCAGGCGATCGATCGCGCCGGGCAGATTGCCGGCTTCCCCAGCGCCGGGGCGCAGCAGGAAAGGCGACTTGGAACCCTTGATACCGTCTACCATCGTTCGTCTCTGTGTCTGCCGGTCCATCCGGTGGGACTGCAGCGGCCGGATCGGCGGGACTGCAACGCCGGAAAGGCAAGGCAGCCCCGAGGGGAGCCGCCCTGCGCCTACCACATACGGCAGGGGGAATCGACGGTTTAGCGGGCCGCGGCGAACTGGCCGTCAGCCCCGACGGTTGCCGGGAAGCGCTGGCCGGTAATCCGGTTCCTCAGGATCACCCGCTCTCCGGGTGCGGCATTGGCTTCGGCGACGGCTTCCACGGTGATGCGGAAGCCCGGGCCCTGGGTCGCGACGGTGACGATCTCGCCGCGGCGCACCGCCGGCTCGATGGCCGCGCGCGCTGCCGAACCGTGGGCGCCGCGGGCGATGGGCGCAACGGCGCGCCAGCCGGTTTCCGGACAGCTGATGGCAAGCGTGCGCCCGTCCGCGGCGGGTTCCATGCGGTGCCCCGAAGGACAGGCCGGCACCTGCAGGCGCGGATCAATGGCAACGGGGGCGCCGGCCACACGCTCGGCCTCCGCCCGCAGCGCAGCAGCCGGGGACGCAGCCGGGGAAGCAGCCGGGGAACCGCCCGGCGCCGAGGCACCGGCAAGGCCGGGAATGGCCGGCAGCAGCATGAGACAAACCGCAATGGGCAGGATACCGGCCTGGGTCGGGACGGTCATCTGATCCTCCTTTTCGGGGCGGGGGCTAAACGCGACAGGCATCGCATCCGTATCTGCAAGGGCCGTGCCAGCCGCGCCGTATCGGGGCGAGAGCTGCCCCTTCCCATGGAATCCGGACCCCGTGTGCCGCCGTCCCGGCACCAACGTGCCGGTGCCCGGTGCCGGTTCGCCGGCTCCTGCCTGCCAGTTCCCCGGAGGAGGTCGGGTTGGCACGATCCTTGCTGTGCTCGCCATGCGGGCTTCCGGCGGCGACCGGCTGCCAGAAGGGACCGCAAGCAGAAGGGACCGCAAGGCTCACGGGAGCAGGAACGATGGATCGGCTTGACCGCTTCTTCGGCGTGCAGGGGCAGGCGCTCGCGCTCTCGAGCAAGCGGATGCAGGTACTGGCATCCAACATTGCCAATGCGGCGACTCCCGGATTCCGGGCGCGCGATCTCGATTTCGCGGCCGTGCTGCAGGACCGCAGGGACACGCTGCCCATGCGCCGCACTGCGGCCATGCACCTGGATCCGGGCGCACCACCGGCCGAAGCCCCCTTGCGCTATCGCCTGCCGGTGCAGGGTTCGCTCGACGGCAACACCGTCGAGCTTGCCACCGAGCAGGTCCAGTTCGCCGAAACCGCCCTCAGGTATCGCGCGACCCTGGCCTTCCTCGACGGCCGGATTGCCACCGTCAAGGCGGCGCTGAAGGGCGAGTGAGGAGAGGATGATGACCGCAGGACTGAGCCTGTTCGACATCGCCGGGCGCGCCATGGGTGCGCTCATGGTGCGGATGAACACGACGGCCTCCAACCTGGCGAACGCCGGTTCCGTGGCAGCGACCCGCGAGGAGGCCTTCAGGCCGCTGAAGCCGGTGTTCCAGACACTCTACGAGGGGCAGACGGGCAAGGCGACGGTCGGCATTGCGGGCGTCGTTGAAGCCGCGCTCGAGCCGCAGCGCCGGCACGAGCCGGGCCACCCGCTCGCCGATGCGCAGGGCTATGTCTATCTCGCCGCCGTCGACCACAATGCCGAGCTCGTCGAGATGGTCGAGACGGCGCGGCAGTACCAGAACAACATCGAGGTGCTCGAGACGGGCAAGTCGCTCACCCTCGAGACGCTGAGGCTCGGCCGATGAGCTCGCTGGCGATCCCCGGGCTCACGGCACCGGCACCCCAGACGGAAGACCGGACGGGCCCGCGGATGCTGGGGCAGGAGGATTTCCTGCTGCTGCTGACCACCCAGCTCAAGAGCCAGGACCCGCTGTCGCCGATGGACAACAATGCGTTCGTGGCGCAGCTGGCCCAGTTCGCGACCGTCTCGGGCGTGACCGAGATGGGTGTCGGGCTCCGGAACCTCGCCGCCACCCTGGCCGGCGACACCCGCAATGCCGCACCATTGTGGCTCGGTCGGCAGGTAGCCGGGCTCGATGGCGTGGAAGGCATTGTCGAGCAGGTGCGGCTCGATCCCGCCGGAGACCATGTGCTGCTGCTGCAGGACGGCCGCCAGCTGCCCATGCGCGACGCGCGCTTCCTGGCCTGATCTCAAGGGAGACACCAAGATGTCCTTCTTCATCTCGCTGACCGGACTCAACGCCGCGCAGACCGACCTGCAGGCGCTTTCGAACAATATCGCGAACGTCAACACCACCGGCTTCAAGCGGACCCGGGTGGAGTTTGCCGACATCGTGACCCGCTCGCCCACCCAGGCGGCCAACCGCGTGGCCGGCGCCGGTGTTGCGATCGGCGCGGTCACGCAGCAGTTCTCGCAAGGGGGCCTGCAGACGACCTCCTCGGCGCTCGACCTCTCGATCGGCGGGCCGGGCTTCTTCCTGGTGCGCGGTGGCGGGGACGCGGCGGATTCGATCGCCATGACCCGCAACGGCGCCTTCCAGGTCGATGCCGACCGCTTCGTGATCGACAATGAAGGACGACGGCTCCAGGTCTTTCCGACAACGCCCGACGGATCGCCGACGGCGCTGGGCCTTTCCGCGCTGCAGCCGCTCCGGATCCCCACGACTTCGGGGTTGCCGCTTGCCACCACGCAGGTGCGGTTTATCGCCAACCTCCCGGCAAGCGCAAGCTTTCCGACCGCCACCTTCAACCGGGACAACCCGGCAAGCTTCAACGCGGCGACCTCGATCACCGTCTATGACGCGAACGGCCGGGCGAGCCCGGTGACCGCCTACTACCGCCGGGTGGAGAACCCGGACCCGCTGTCCACCGACAAGATCTGGGAAGTGCGCGTCTTTCGCGGCGACGCCGAGATCGTGCCCGACACCCCGCCCTTCCAGCTGGTGTTCGACGAGGATGGCGTGCTGCAGTCGCCGCTGGGGCCGGTGAACTTCTCGGGCGGCTTTTCGATCGATCATTCCGGCTCCACCCAGTTCGCCGAGCCCTTCAACGTCACCTTCTCCGAGCAGGACGGCTATGCGCCTGGCCGGCTGGAGGGCGTGGGGGTCGGGATCGACGGCGTGGTCCGGGCGAGCTTTTCCAACGGCGAAGTCCTGGCCATCGGCAAGGTGGCGCTGGCGAACGTCCCCAATCCGCAAGGGCTGAAGCAGATCGGGAACAGCAGCTGGGCGCTTTCCCAGAATTCGGGGCCCATCGAGACCGGCCAGGCCGGCGTGGACGGCTTCGGGACGATCACGGCCGGTTCGCTCGAACGCTCGAACGTCGACCTGACCGAGGAGCTCGTGGGCCTCATCAATGCCCAGCGCACCTTCCAGGCCAATGCCAAGGCGATCGATACCGCCTCGTCGCTGCTGCAGACGATCGTCAATCTCAGGAACAGCTGATGGACCGGCTGATCTACACGGCACTCACTGCCATGCAGCGGGGAACCGAGCGGCAGGCGGTCACGGCGCACAACCTGGCGAATGTGGAAACGCCGGGCTTCCGCCGCGAGATGACGGCGATGCAGCAGGGCTACCTCGTGTCGCCGCCGCGGGGGGCCGCGCTTTCGACCAGGGTGCAGGCGGGCGGCGAGACAAGCCACGATCTCATGCGCGAGGGGCGCGTGGTGGAAACCGGCCGCGGCACCGATGTCGCCATGATGGGCGGCGCCTGGCTGGCCGTTGCCGACGCCGGCGGCGCCGAGGCCTACACGCGGCGCGGGGATCTCCGGTTCGACAGCGAAGGCCGACTGCTGACCGGCGCCGGGCAGCAGGTGCTCGGCATCGACGGTGCGCCGATCATCCTTGCCGGCAACCCCGCGCAGATGCGGATCGGCATGGATGGCGCCATCGAGATGCGCGCGACCGACGAGGAGCCCTTTGTCGAGGTCGCGCGGATGAAGCTGGTGTCGCCGCCACCCGACGCACTTTCGCGCGGCGCGGACGGCCTGTTCCGCACGGACGCCCCGCTGGCGGCCGACCCGCTCGCCCGCGTGATGCCGGGCGCGATGGAAAGCAGCAACGTGGAAGCCGCAGCCGTGCTCGTCGAACTTATCGAGCAGTCCCGCGGTTTCGAGATCCAGACCAAGCTTCTGTCGGCTGCCCGCGAGATGGACGAGAATGGCGCGCGGCTGATGCGGATCGACGGGTAGGAGGACGAACATGCCGGGATCCCTGCACATTGCCCGATCGGGGCTGGAGGCGCTGGATGCGCGCCTGCGCACCATCGCCAACAATCTGGCGAACGCCAACACGGTGGGCTTCAAGCGCGACCGGGCGGCCTTCGAGACCCTGCTCTACCAGACGCAGCGCCCGGCCGGCGCCCCGGCTGGCGCCGACCAGCGGTTCGGCATGGGGCTTGCAACAGGTGCCGGCGTGCGGGTGGCCGGCTCCGAACGCGTGCACGCGCAAGGCGGGTTCACCCTGACGGGCAATGCGCTTGACCTCGCCATCGACGGCGAGGGCCTGTTCGAAGTGCAAATGCCCGACGGAACCCCGGCCTACACCCGGGCCGGCGCCTTCACCCGCGACGGCGAGGGCCGGATCGTGACGCCCCAGGGCTATCGGCTGGTGCCCGAGATCCAGATTCCGGAAGGCGCGCAGGGGATTACGGTTGGACCTTCGGGCATTGTCTCGGCGATTGCGCCAGGTGACACGGAACCGACCGAGCTCGGCCAGCTGACCCTTGCCACCTTCATCAACCCGGCCGGCCTCGAGCCGGTGGGCGAGAATCTCTATCGCGAGACAATTGCCTCGGGCGTGCCGGTGGTGGGCGAGCCGGGGCAGGACGGGATCGGCCGCCTTCGCCAGGGCGCGCTCGAGGCGTCGAACGTGTCCACCGTCCAGGAGCTGGTGGACATGATCGAGACCCAGCGCGCCTATGAGATCAACGCCAAGGTGATCCAGGCCGCAGACGAGATGATGCGCTATGTCAACCAGGCGGTTTGATTCCCTCGCCCTGCTCATCCTTCTGGGTGGCTGCTTCAGCAACCCGCTGAAGGATCGGGTGGCCTATATCCCCCCCGCCCCGCCCATCCCGCAGCCGCCCGCAGAGGTGCGCGCGGCAGCCGCGGGGGGAAGCATCTGGGGCGGCTCCGTCTATCGGATTCGGCTCGCCGAGGACCGGCGCGCCGCGCAGGTGGGCGACATCGTCACCATCCAGCTGGTCGAGCGGATGACGGCGCAGAAGGCCAACCAGCAGACGGCGCAGCGCAGCTCGCAGCGCTCCATCGACTTCACCGGCTTTCCGCAGACGGCGCCGTTCGAACGCGCGCTTTCGGGCGGGTCGGACTCGAGCTTCTCGGGCCGCGGTGCCGCGCAGCAGTCGAACCGGCTTTCGGGCGAATTCACCGTGACCGTGGTCGAGGTGTTGCCGAATGGCGCGCTGCGCGTGGCGGGGGACCGGCGCATCTATCTGACCCGCGGCGAGGAACAGGTGCAGCTGACCGGCATCATCCGGCCCGAGGACATCACGCCAGACAACCGGATCCTCTCCACCCGCGTGGCGGACGCCTCGATCCGCTATTCGGGCACGGGGGAGATGGCGCAGCAGGCGCGGATGGGCTGGCTCACCCGCTTCTTCGACCGGATCAACCCCTACTGATGCGCGTCCTCCTGGCCCTCCTCCTGCTCTTCTGGGCCGCGCCGCTTGCCGCCGAACGCATCGCCGACCTGGCGCGCTTCCAGGGCGTGCGCGGCAATGCGCTGGTCGGCTATGGGCTGGTGGTGGGGCTTCCGGGCACCGGCGACGACAATCTGCCCTACACGCTGCAGTCGATGCGCGCAGCAGCAGCAGCGCTTGGCGTGCTGGTGCCCGAACGCGCGCCCGTGCAGCTCAAGAATTCGGCTGCTGTCATGATCACGGCGGAACTGCCGCCCTTTGCCAAGCCCGGGCAGCGGATCGATGTCACGGTCTCGGCGCTTGGACGCGCGAAATCGCTGCGCGGGGGGACGTTGCTGATGGCGGAACTCAAGGGCGCGGACCGCGAGACCTATGCCGTGGCACAGGGACATCTGACGGTGAGCGGGTTCGGCGCGGAGGGCCGCGACGGCTCGCGCATCGTCGTCAACACGCCGACATCCGGGCGGATCCCCGGCGGCGCCTATGTGGAACGGGCCGTTCCCATGTCGGCTGCACCCGGCGGCAACCTGGTCCTTGATCTGATGCAGCCAAGCTTCACCCTGGCACAGGCGATTGCCGATACCATCAACGCCAGCGAGGGGCCGGGGGTTGCGCGCGCGCTCGATGCCGTTTCCGTTGAGGTGCGCGCTCCGGCCGATCCGGCCTTGCGCGTGGAGATGGCCGCGCGGCTGGAGGGACTGGCCGTGCGCTCTCCGGCGCCGCCGGCGCGCGTCGTCGTCAACGCCCGTACCGGCACGGTGGTGATCGGCGGCGATGTGCGGCTGCTTCCGGCAGCGGTTGCCCATGGCAATCTGACCGTGCGGGTAACCGAAAGCTTCCAGGTGTCGCAGCCGGCACCCTTCGCCCGCGGCGGCGCCGCAACCGTCGTCACGCCGCAATCCGATGTGGAGGCGAGCGAGGATCCCGCCCGCCTTGCGCTTCTCGCGCCCGGCCCGCGGCTGCGCGACCTGGTGGATGCCATCAACGCGCTGGGGGCAGCACCCGGAGACCTTGTGGCGATCCTCGAGGCGCTGCGGGAGGCCGGCTCGCTGCGCGCGGAACTGGTGGTGATATGATTGCCCCCCCTTCCCTGCCGCTGCTGCCGCCGCCGCGGCTGGCGGACGCAGACGCGCGCGCAGCCTTCACGGTCTTCGAGGCGCTCGTCATCGAGCAGCTGCTGCGCAGTTCGCGACTGCCGGGCCTTGCCGGCGAGACCGGACTTTCCGGCCAGTCGGGCGAGTGGCAGCATCTGATCGACCGCCAGCAGGCGCAGCTGATCGCAGCCGGCGCGCCGTTCGGACTGGCAGACGCGCTTGCGAGAGCCGCGGAGAAGATGCCATGAGCGACCTTCTTGGCCTCGCGCTGTCCGGTGTCCGGGCAACCCGCATCGCGCTCGAGCAGATTGGCGACAATGTCGCCAATGCGGCCACCCCGGGCCATGTCCGGCGCACGGTTCAGATGGGATCGATCCTGCCCCCGGCCGCGCTTTCGCCATTCGAGCGCGACAAGGTGGGCGCAGGCGGCGTGGAAGTGCGCGGCATCGTGCGCGCAGCCGACCTCATCCGCCAGGACAGCCTGCGGCGGACCGAAGGCGATCTGGCCATGCTCAATGCCGCCGAGCGCTGGCTCTCGCTGACCCAGGCGACGCTGACCGGAGCAGCATCGCTTGCAGGCCCGATCGGCGAGCTGTTCGCAAGCCTTGGCGACCTGGTGAGCGATCCGGCCTCGACGGCGGTGCGGGCCACCTTCCTGTCGCGGGCGGACGCGCTTGCCCAGCGGTTCAATGCGTCGGCGGACAGCCTCGAGCGGCTGGAGCGGGATCTCAAGGCCGACGCGGACATCGAAGCCACCAGGCTCACGAGCCTTGCACGGGCGCTTGCGGACGTGAACCTCCAGCTGCGGCGTTCGACGCCGGGCGGCGGGGCGGCGGCCGGCCTTGCCGACCGGCGGGACAAGCTGCTGAACGAGCTTGCCGGAATCGTCACCATCGACGTGCGCATCGGCGAGAAGGGCGTGGTGGACGTGCGGGTCGGCGATGCGGCCGGGCCGCTGTTGGTGGAAGGGCCGCGCTCGGTTGCGGCACGCGCCATCCGGGCAGCCGATGGCGGGTTCGAGCTGCGGCTGGGACCACAGGGGCAGGATGAAGGCGCGCCGGTGCTGGGCGGCACCATCGCCGGGCTTTCCGTCGCGCGCCAGTTGCTGACCCAGGCAAGCCAGCGGCTGGATGACCTCGCCGACCGCGTCGCCGAGGAGTTCAACGCCGTTCACCAGAATGGCGTGGATGACTTCGGCAATGACGGGCAGCCGCTGTTTGCCACGCTCACCATGCGCGTGACGGCTGCTGCCGGCAATGGCGGAACCGCGCGGGTGCGGGCCGATCTCGCCGACGGGGCAGCGCCGGGGCCGCTGCGGCTTTCGTACAATGCGGCGGCCAATGAATGGACACTGGCGCGGGAAGACAATTCCGACTTCGTGACCGGCGCGCCACCGCTGACGCTCGACGGGGTGACGGTGGAAGTGAGCGGGCTGGCCCGCGGCGGGGACGTGTTCACACTGGAGGCCCGGGCGGGCGCTGCCGGGATTGCGCTGCGGCCGATCGCGCCGGCCGAGATCGCGGCGGCGCCGCGATGGCTCGCTGATGCGGCGGCTGGAAACCAGGGCGTCGGGGTGCTGGAAATCCGGCGCGGGCCCTTGCTCGACCCGCCGCCGGTGCCGCCACTCGTGGAGCCGCTCATGGTGCGGGCCCTGGCCGGCGGGCTCCTCGAGCTTGTCGATGCCGATGATGTGGTCATCGCAAGCGGGCAGATCGGCCAGTGGCTTCAAGGGGATGGCTTCGAGATCCGGGTGACGGGGCTTCCCGCCGAGGGCGACCAGTTCCGCATCCGGCTGACGGAACCGGGCCAGGGCGGCAATGGCAACGCCGTGCTGATGCTGGCGCTGCGCGATGCCGCCGGGCCGCTTGGCACCTTCGAGGACACGCACGACCGGCTGGTGGCCGGCATTGCGGTGCCGCTGGCGGAAACCCGCATCCGGGAAGAGGCGGCGCGCGGCAATCGCGATGCCGCCGCCGAAGCGCTGGCGCAGGCGAGCGGGGTGGATCTCAACCGCGAGGCTGCCGAAATGCTGCTCTACCAGCAGGCCTACACGGCGAACGCGCGGATTATCCAGACCGCGCGCGAGACCTTCGCGGCTCTGCTGCAGGCCGTTGGTTCCTGATGGCGGGAGGTGACCCATGTTCGTACTGGTGAACGGGCGCAGCGTCGCCTCGACGGCGGCAGAGCGGATGGTAGCCATCGAGCAGCGGATGACGCGCCTGACCGGCCAGATCGCGAAGGGCGAGCGCTTCACCGAGCCGGCGGAAGACCCGGCGGGCAATCTCCGGGCCTCGGCGCTGGCACGGCTGGACGCGCGGCTGGTGGCCGAGCAGCGGGCGATCGACCGGGCTAGCGGGCGTTTTGCCTTGGCGGAATCGGCGGTCAAGGGCGTGACTGACGTGCTCGAGCGGGCGCGGGAGATCGCCATCCTCGGGGCCAGCGACAGTTTCGGAGAAGCGGACCGGGCCGTGTTTGCAGCCGAGCTCAGGGGCCTCAAGGAGCAGCTGCTGGGCCTTGCCAACATGCGCGACGAAGGCGGGCGCTACCTGTTTGCAGGCGCGCGCGACGGCCTTCCGGCCTTCATTCAGGATGCCGAGGGGGCAGTGCTGTTCGATGGCTTCGCCAGCGGCCCAGGGGCCGAAGCAGCCGGGATCGAAAGGCTCTCGCTGCCCACGGGCGCGGAGCTGTTCGGGCCGGACGCGGATGGAGCCTTTGCCAGCCTCGACCGGATGATGGCAGCGCTCGAGGATCCGGATCCGCTGACCAGGCGAGAGGAACTGGATGGGGCGCTCGAAGGCATCGTGTCGAGCCATGAGCGGCTGATGGTGCAGCACGCGCGGATGGGCACGGCAATGGCGCGGCTGGAGAGCGAGACGGAGCGGGTGGCGGCCGGCCGGCTGGAGGCCGCGCGTGGGCTGGCGGCTGTCAAGGGGCTCGACCTGACGGCGGCCATCTCGCAGCTGGAGGCGCTGCGGCTGACGCTGTCGGCCTCGCAGCAGGTCTTCCAGCGCGTCTATGGTGCAAGCCTGTTCGACCGGCTGGTGTGAACAGCGGGAAAGCCCGCTGCGGCTAAAGGGAGGCAGGGAAACAGCGTAAATCCGGCCAAGTCCCTCAATCCCTGCGAGGAGTACCGGCCGCATGATGGCCATCGTCGGATTGGTCGTGCTGCTGGTGATGGTCTTCGGCGGTTTCATCATCGCCGGCGGCAATATCGCACCCGTGCTCGCGGCGCTGCCGGCCGAGATGATGATCATCGGGGGTGCAGCGACCGGCGCCCTCATCATCGGCAACAACA
>JBDNCK010000020.1:0-12471 GCA_046719675.1 Sphingomonadaceae bacterium
GGGAAATCATCGCGCTCGATGGATTTGCCATTTTCAAGAATTTCAATCGAGAGCGTAACGGGCTATACCGGGGACTTCCGGGCGATGCTGCTGCTCGCGCCCGAGCAGGAGTTCGGGCTGTTTGTCGCGATGACGGGCGGCAGGGCGAGCGGGAATGCCCGCACAGAGCTGGTGGATGCAATCGTCGGTCGGCTTTTTCCAGAAGCGCCGTTGCCGCGTGCCAACGCGCCGGACGGCGAAGCACAACCCGAAGGAGCCTTCCGCACCAACAGGCGCGACCATGACCAGCCCGCTCGACCGGAATTCGATGTCACGGTGAAGGCCGCAGGCGCTGACGCCATACTCGTCACTGCGCTCGGCGAGACCAGCCGCTGGGAGCGGGTGGGCCCACGCACATACGAGAAGGCGACGGGCGCCCGAGAGGGCGGTCCGTTCGATCGGTTGCGCTTCGACGAGACGGCTTCGGGCTGGCGTCTCGGCTTCGCCTCGCAGCCCCATGTCACCTACCACCAGGTCAGCCCCTGACTGTTTCCGGAGCCTTGCCATGCGCCTGATCCTTGGAGCACTTCTGCTCGCCCTTGCGTCGCTTTCCGTCGTGGTGGCGCAATCGGCGTCCACAGTCACAATGGCCGACCCGGAGGGCTGGACTCGCGAAGCGCAAACCGGCCTCACGCTGTTCACGGCGCCCGAAGGTGACTTCCGGGTGGCAGTCGTCGAGGTCGGTGCGGCACAGGACGCTCGCGCTGCCGTCGGTTCGGCCTGGACGCGGCTGCGTCCAGGCACACAGATGGAACCGCTGGTCGTGAGCCCCGCCGGCCCTGGCAGCGGCTGGGAAGAGCGGCAGAGCTTCGCCTACGAGACTGCACCCGAGGAACGCGCGACTCGCTCGGCGCTTGCGCTTCGACGGGGGGCGGACTGGGTCGTGATGCTGATCGATGGCGCCCAGGCCACACAGGGCAAACGTCTCGCTGCCATTTCCCTCGTGCAGCAGAGCCTGCGTCCGGCCGGCTACCAGCCGGAGAATTTCGCCGGCCGCCAGGCGCACCGCCTGACACCCGAACGCGTGGAGCAGATGCGGCAGTTCGTAGCGCGCGCGGCCGAGACTCTCGGGGTGCCCGGCGTGGGCGTCGCCCTTGTCGAGCAAGGGAAAGTGGTCTGGGAAGGCGGCCACGGTGTCCGCGCGCTTGGAAGCCCGGAGCCAGTGGACGCCCACACAAAGTTCATGATCGCCTCCAACACCAAGCCGCTTGCCACCCTGCTGCTGGCCATCCTGGCAGATGATGGCAGGCTCGCCTGGGATCAGCGGGCCGTGGATGTCTATCCGGCGTTCCGGCTGGGAACCCCGGAAACCACGAATGCAACGCTGGTCCGCCATCTCGTCTGTGCCTGCACGGGGCTTCCGCGGAAGGATTTCGCATTCATTCTGGCAGACCCCGGAGCTCCGGCGTCCGACACCTTCCGGCAACTCGCTGAGACAGTTCCGACCAGCGGATTCGGCGAACTTTTCCAGTACAACAACCTGATGGCGTCTGCTGCCGGCTACATCGGCGGCGCGCTCAGCTACCCTCGGATGGAACTGGGCGCAGCCTTCGATCGCGCCATGGACCAGCGGATCTTCCGGCCACTCGGAATGCGCGACACCGGGTTCGACTTCGGGCGCGGCATGGCCGGCAACTGGGCCGCACCCCATGGTGTCGATCTCGACGGCCGGACCGTGCGCCTCTCCAACGATTTCAACCGCACGGTGGAGCCCCACCGTCCGGCCGGGGGCGCCTTTTCGTCAGCCGCCGACATGGCGCGCTATGTCCAGCTCGAACTATCGGGAGGCGTGGCGCCGGGCGGGAAGCGGCTTGTGAGCCGCGCCAACCTTCTTGAGCGGCGCAAGCGCGGCGTGTCGGTGGGCGAGAACAACTGGTATGGCATGGGCCTGTTCGACCGGGTTGCCTGGGGCGTTCCCGTCGTCACTCACGGCGGTACGCTTCAGGGCTATCACAGCAGCTTCTTCTTGCTTCCGGAAGCGGGCATCGGTGCCGTGATCCTGACCAATGCCGACCCCGGCGCAGCGATGATCGGTCCGTTCCTGCGGCGGCTCATCGAACTGCTTTATGACGGCGCGCCTGAGGCCGAGCAGGAAGTGGCTGCCGCTGCCGAGCGTCTCAAGGCACAGACCGCGGCCCGCCGCAGCCGCCTGACGCTTCCGCCCGATCCGAAGGTGCTGGCGGGCCTTGCCACCGCCTATCGCGCGCCAGAGGGTCTGTCGCTTCGCTTCTTTCCGCGTGATGGCGCGACCTGGGTGCAGGCAGGCTTCGTGGAATCGCCCGTTGCCACCCGCGTCAATCCCGACGGCACGGTCTCTGTTGTTTCATCGGGGCCTGGACTCGTCGGGTTCGAGGCGCTGGTCGGCGAAGACGGCGGCGGCCGGACCCTCACGGTCCGTGACGCCCAGCACAGTTATGTCTATCGCGCGGCCGAGTGACGGGGAGGCCACAGGGACAAAGGATTCCTTTACGCCAGCCATTCTGTCCTGAATGGGATTGATTTCTCCTTTTGGACATGTTGCAATGCCAATCAGCAAGAATGAACAAGCGAAAGGGGATTGGCGTGAGAACAGGCTATCTCACTGGCATCTGCTGCTTCGCGCTGTGCGTGGGTGGCATTGCCCCGGTCTGGGCCAACGAAGCGGCAGAGACCGTCGCCGAGTCCGCCCCGGCGGCTGTCGCGGACGAAATCCTGGTAACGGCCCAGCGGCGCCAGCAGCTGATCTTCGACGTGCCCCAATCGATTTCGGTCGTGAACACGGTCGCGCTCGAGCGCCAGCAGGCCTCGAGCTTTCTCGATTTCGCAGCTCTCGTGCCGGGCTTCAATGTCACCCAGACCAATCCGGGCGAATCCCGCCTGATCTTGCGCGGGGTGAACACGCAATCGGTCGGGTCGACGGTCGCTGTCTATGTCGATGACGTGCCCTATGGCTCCAGCGGCAGCCTTTCCAACGGCGGCATCCTGGCAGGCGATTTCGACACGTTCGACATCGACCGGATCGAAGTGCTGCGCGGGCCCCAGGGAACGCTCTACGGGTCCAACGCACTCGGCGGTGTCCTCAAGTATGTGACGGCGCTTCCCTCCTTCGACGGTGTTGCCGCGCGCGCCCAGGGCGGCATCGAGCATACGCAGGACGGCGGGGTTGGCTACCTTGCAACTGCCATGGCGAACGTGCCGCTGAACGACAAGATCGCCATCCGCGCGAGCGGCCACTACCGCTTCTTCCCCGGTGTCGTGGATGCGCTCGGCCGCAACGCGGAAGGCGTGGACGACAGCAGCAGCTACGGCGGGCGCATCTCGCTTCTCGCCCAGCCGACCGATCGCTTCTCGCTGCGCCTGTTCGCGCTTCTCCAGAACATCGATGTCGATTCACCTGCCAGCTTCACGGCCAACCCGCAGACCTTCCAGCCAGTCGATCCGATCACCGGCCAGCCCACGGGTGGAAAGCGCCTGCGCTACGAGCGCTACCCGGAGCTCAACCGGGTCGACTATCGCATGTACAGTGGCACGATGGACTGGGACGTGGGCTTCGCCACCTTGACCTCCGTCACCAGCTACGCCGTCCAGGACCAGCGGCAGATCAGCGACATCAGCACCCAGGCCGTGCGCGATCTCGCCAACGCCATCTACGCGCCCACAGCGCCCGGCACGGTAGGGCTCTTCTTCCAGAACGATATCCGGCTCGAGAAGGTGACGCAGGAAGTGCGTCTCCAGTCCACTGAAAGTGACCGGTTCGAGTGGCTGGTTGGCGGCTATTTCACCAAGGAAGACAGCGGGCTGTTCCAGCGTTTCTCACCCTTCAACCTGCAGACCGGGGCGCTGATTCCGCCGGCCGGAAGCTTCGGGCCGCTCACCTTCGACCAGTTCGTGTTTGCAGAGATCACCGCCGACTTTCGCGAACTTGCGATCTTCGGCAGCGCAACGCTGTATCTGGGCGATCGCTTCGACCTGACGGTCGGTGGCCGCTACAGCGACAACAAGCAGTCTGCCGTTCAGCAGGTCACCCAGCTGGGGATGGGGGCGCCGCAGAGCGGGGAATCCTCCGAAGGTGTGTTCACCTGGTCGGTCGCGCCGCGCTTCGAGCTTTCGGACCATGCCTCCGTCTATGCGCGGATCGCCAAGGGATACCGACCCGGCGGACCCAATTTCATCCCCGTCGGCGCCCCGCCCGGATTTCCTTCGCAGTTCAATTCCGACACGCTGGTCAGCTACGAGATCGGGGCGCGCGCCCAGACTCCGGATCGCCGGTTCGGAATCGACGCCGCCATCTATCACCTCGACTGGGACAACATCCTGATCACCACCGTCGTGCAGACGCCCGCCGGTCCAGTCGGAGTCAACGGCAATGGCCAGCGCGCACGAAGCCGGGGATTCGAGGGAACAGTGACTCTGCGCCCGACCGACGGGCTGACGCTGCTTGTGAATGCTGCCTACACCGACGCGAAGCTCCTCGACGATACCGTCCCTGAGGGAGGTGGTGTAAACCTGACGGGCGGCCTCGCGGGCGATCAGCTTCCCTACACGCCGCAGCTTACCACCAACTTCTCGGCGGACTATGGCTGGAATCTCTCCGAACGGGCGGCCGCCTATGTCGGCCTTAGCGTCCGCATGCTCGGCGACCAGCTGGCCGGTTTCGATCCGGCCTACCGCGCGGCCTTCGGAGAGCGCGCAACGGTCGATGGCTACTCGGTCCTCGACTTGAGAGCCGGCGTGGAGATCGCGAATTTCAACATCGCGCTCTATGCGCGGAACGTCACCAACAGCTATGGGCTCGTCAGCCTTGGTGGTTTCCCCTTCGCAGTTCCGCCGGCGATCGGCGGCAACGGGATCCCGCTGATAACGGCCACCTCCATCCGGCCGCGGACGTTCGGCGCGACGGTCGGCGTGTCCTTCTAGGCCGGTGGCCGGGCCATCAGGGCGCAGCCACCGGTTTCAGGTCGAGATCCTGGTAATTCCAGCTGAAGTCGGCCTGTGGGTTGGCGCGGCGCATGGTGATGCCCGTCACCTTTCCGTCAGCATCGAGCGCGAAGGTGACAAGCGCCGGCTCCAGCCCGCGCTCGGGAAACTCCGTCAGGAACGTGTCATACTGCCAGTGCGACAGGCGGCCCCGCATCCCCGGATTGGTCGTGAAATCGATCAGCAGGGACTGGCCGTCCAGGGCAATCAGCACGTCGCCATACCAGGGGTCCCGATAGCGGCCGGCATAGCGCGCAAGATCAAGCGACGGCCCGACCTCGGCGCGAGCGACTGCCGCCGAACCGAGACTCGCACGCTGCGCTTCGAGGCGACCTTCGAACCATTGCTGCCACTTCGTCGGCCAGTCCCGGTCGGGAATGGCAAGATAATGGTCGATGAGCTTCCAGGTCAGGCCCTGCATGAGGCCGCTGTCCTCGGAGTTCATCATGATGGCAAAGCCCACCCCGCGCTCGGGTATCAGCACGACCCGCGCGATCGCCCCGAAGACGGCGCCGCCGTGCAGGATCAGCCGCTCGCCGCGGTAATGCTGCACCTGCCAGCCCAGCGCATAGCCCTGGAAGGCAGGGCGGGTATCGGAAAGGGGCGCCGGGAGCGCAGGCGAAGGCAACAGCACGACCGGCTGCCACATCTCTGCCGACTGCCGTTCGCTCCAAAGGCGGCCACCTTCGGGAAGCGCTCCCTGTGCCAGCTGGATCTTCAGCCATTGCGCCTGATCAAGGGCGCTGAACGCAAGGCCGCCGGCTGGCGCTGCTGCGCGGCCCAGCTCCTGCCGTTCGTCAAGTCTCTGCTGGGGCCCCAGCCCGCGCACTTCGCCTGAGACTCGGGCATGCGGTCTTGCCCGGTTGGAGTTGCGGCGGCGCTCGTCGCCGTCTGTCGTGGCCGTCCGCATGCCACCAGCACGCAGCACCCGGCTGCGCACGAAGTCCTCCCAAGTCTTCCCCGTCACGTCCTCGATGATCTGGCCGGCAACGGCATAGAGAATGTTGTCATAGGCATAGGCCGACCGGAAGCTCGTCTTCGGCGCGAGATGGGCGATGCGCTCCACGGTCTCGCGACGCGAAAGCCGCGAGCGCGGCACGAACAGGAGGTCTCCCTGTCCAAGGCCGAGGCCGCTCCGGTGGACGAGGAGGTCGCGCACGGTGATTTCCCGCGTCACCCAGGGGTCGTGCATGCGGAACCACGGGAGATGGCGGATGACCGGATCGTCCCAGGCGATGCGGCCTTCGTCCACCAGCAGCGCGAGTGCGGCCGCCGTCACGGCCTTCCCGGTCGATCCGGTCTCGAAGATCGTGTCGGCGTCGACTGGCACGGAACGCCCGAGTTCGCGCTCGCCCCAGCCACGCGCCAGTGTCGTCTCGCCACCTTCCACGATCGCGATGGAAATGCCGACAGCACCGACTTCGCGGCGCAGTGCCTCGACGGTTGCAGCGAAGTCGGCCGGTGGTGCCGCCGGGAGCGGAGCAGCGACGAGGATCAGGGTCAGAAGTAGCGCGCGCATCAGCAAGTCTCCACGCAGTTCGCAGGCCGGGCAAGACGCCAGAGACCGACGGTCAGAAGCGGCACAAGATAGACCGCAAGGAACAGAGCAGCGAGAAAGCGGTAGCCGCGCGCGACCAGGTCCACGAGGCCGACGGCGTCCGCCACGAACATGCAGAATGCGAGCAGCGCTGCCCCGGACAGGATCCGCGCCCAGGCGCCCGGTGGCGCGCGGTTGCGCGCGAGGGCGGCTGCGGTGCTTCGCGCGTAGAGCGCATGCAGTGCGCCGACACCGCTTTCCACCAGCGCCACGAACACCATCGTCTGGAACAGCAGCATTAGGCCCGGCACTGCGAGCGTGCGCAGGATCATGTCGGAGGGCAGCGTTGCCGTCGCGATGTCCGGCAGGAAGGCGAGCATGGCGAGGAAGAAGAGGATGGCAGGCAGCATCGCGAGAGGGCCAGCGAGCGTGCCGGCAATCACGGCATCGCGTGCGCTTGTCAGGTGTCGAAGCACGGGCAGGATCACCACGGCGCCGACGAGATTGTAGGCGGAGTAGGTAAAGCCCCCTTCCAGCCAGCCGCCGGCAATCCCGGGCTCTGCGGCCAGCCCGTCGGCGATTTCCTCGCGAAGGCGGAGGAAGACCGCCACGAAAAACAGCGCGTACGTTGCATAGATGAAGGTTGAGGCGTGGCGGAAGAAGCGCTCGACGCTGTCGCGCCCGGGCACGGTCAGGATCAGGATGGCGGCTCCGAGCGCGATTGTGCCTGCCGCTTCGGGAAGCCCGAGCAAGGCCCGGCCGATCGCGCCTGCCGCTGCTCCGAAGACCGCAAGGATGAGCACCACGAAGATGAGCCAGGCCGCCTCGAACAGTGGCCAGAGTGGCCCGAGCAGGCGGCGGAAGAAGCTGACATAGTCGAAGGCCTGCCATGCCCTTGCGAGTGCGAAGGTGAGCGCTGACACCAGGCTCCAGATGACCATCGCGACCAGCATGCCAAGGAGCCCGCCCCAGGGGCCTGCGGGCAGGAAGAACTCGGCGAGCTCGCGCCCTGTCGCGTAGCCGCCGCCGATGATTACGGCCTTGAGCGCGAAGCCGGGCAGCAGGAAGCGCTGGAAGCGGCTGGAAGTCGGCGTCGCCGCACTCATGCGAGGCAGCGGTCGACCAATGCCTCGAAGGCCCGCCCACCGCGCATCGGATCGGCGACGGGCAAATGGAGCCTCTCGGCTTCGCTGGCGAGCAACCGGTCCGCCTCCTCGAGGTCGAGGCGTGCGGTGTTGAAGCTCACACCGGCGCAGCGAATATGCCTGTTGGTGCGGCGACCCAGCGCAGTGGTCAGCGCGATCACTTCCTCCACGCTCGGCAGGAGATGGGCCGGAAGGCCGACGACGTGGCTTCGCAAGGGATCATGGCAGACTACGAACACATCCGGCTGGCTGCCGTGCAGCAGCGCGAGCGAGACTCCGGCATAGGCGGGATGGAACAGAGAGCCTTGCCCCTCGATCACGTCCCAGTGATCTGCAGGCGCATCAGGGCTGAGCAGCTCGGCTGCGCCCGCGGCGAAGTCGGCAACTACGGCATCGAGCGCGATACCTGATCCGGCAATCAGGATCCCGGTCTGGCCGGTCGCGCGGAAGTCGGCATCGACTCCGCGTGCCCGAAAGGCGCGATGCAGCGCGAGTGCCGTATATTTCTTGCCAAGCGCGCAATCGGTGCCGACCGTCAGCAGGCGCTTGCCCGGTCGCCTGCGGCCCGAAGCGACCGGAATGCCGGCTGGCGGCAGCCGGACGTCGATCAGGCGGCGACCGAGCTGTCCCGCGCGTTCGGCAACCCCGTCAGCCGACTCCAGCCTTGCATGCATTCCGCTCACCAGATCGAGTCCGGCGTCGAGTGCGGAGAGCAGGGTCGGGATCCAGCTCCTGGCGATGATACCACCCTGGTTTGCGACACCGATGACGAGGGCGCGGGCGCCCCGAGTCCGGGCCTCCTGCGGCGAAAGGAAGGGCAGGCCGGTGGTGATTGTGCAGTTGGCAAGCGCAAATTCCCCAACGCAGCGCTCGCGCGCCCAGTCGGCCAGCCCGAAGGCCGTTTTTGCGAAGCTGGGCTCCGTCGTGTCCCCCAGAAACAGGAGATAAGGGGCAGGTAGGTCAAGGCCGGTCCCGCTTTGCTGCAGCGGCATGTTCATGCCCTTTTTTCTCCACTGCCGATCCCGCGGTAACAAGGCGTGGAGCGCCGACCCGAGGAATTCGGGAAGGCTATTGTCCTGCCTGGAAAATAGCAACCCATATGGGACAAGTCGGTCAGGGCCAGACGGCTTCCGGACAATCGACAAGTCCGTCGAAATAGCGGCAGCCTGGCTGACGGTCCCTTGCCAGAAAGATGGGCCCGTCGAGATCGACGATGTCGCAGAGCTGGCCGACGAGGAAGGCCGGCGCCATCGACAGGCTTGTCCCCACCATGTTGCCCACCATCACGCCCAGGCCCAGCTCGCGCGCCTGCCGCGCGATGGCGAGCGCCTCGGTCAGCCCGCCGCACTTGTCGAGCTTGATGTTGACGACGTCGAAGCGGCCCACAAGGCTCGGGGTGTCGGCGAGAGTCAGCGCACTCTCGTCGGCTGCGAAGGGAAGCGGCCGCTCAAGACCATCTAGGTCGGCTTCCTGACCCCGTGGCAGAGGCTGCTCGAGCATCGCGACCTCTGCTTCCACCAACACCGGAAGCAGCTCCGGCAGCGTGTCCCTCGCATAGCCCTGGTTCGCATCGACTGCGATCCAAGCGTCGGGTCGGGCCTTACGAACATATCTCACGCGATCGGAGTCAAGTTCAGGCTCTCCGGTCAGCTTCAGCTTGATCGGCGCAGCTCGATCCAGCGTCAGCGCCAGATCCGCCATGGCGACTGGCGAGTCGGCACCGATTGTGAGGGTGGAGCGCAGTGGGCGCGGCTCGGCAAGGCCAGCCAGTTGCCAGGCAGCCGTGCCCGACAAGTGCGCCTCGAGCGACCAGAGCGCGCAATCGAGCGCATTGCGGGCGCCTCCGGCCGGCAGCAGCCGTGCCAGCGTCTCGCGGTCGGCTCCTTTCTCGATCGCGGGTCGCGCATATTCCGCAAGCTCGAGCATGTGGTCGGAATCATCGCCGAGATAATAGACCCCGGCTCCTTCGCCGCGCCCGACATGCGCGCCCTCGCGGATTTCGGCCACGAGCACGGACGTTTCCCGGAATACATGCCCGGCAATCCGGAACGGGGCCTTCAGCGGAAAATGTTCGACCGCGAGACTGAGGGTGCGAAAGGCCATCAGTAGACCATCCGGAAGCCGTAGAGATGGAAAGCGAAGGTGACCCAGATGAGGACGAGCGCCGCAAGCACCAGCAGGGAGGCGCCCAGGATTCTCTGCCAGGGTCTGCGTGCCCGGATCGACAGCCAGAGCAGCCAGCCGCTGGTGAGGAGAAGGGCGATGCCGGCAAGCGGAGTCAGCACGCGCAACATGAGAATGAGCCAGTCAAGCGGGCCGCCGATGCTGCCGATATCCTGGGAGAAGGCCGCGATGAGGCCGATCCAGCCCGCTACCGCCGCGAGTGCGATCCAGGCGGCGACTCGGCTGCCGCGATGGGCTGCCAGCAGCGGGCCGCGAAGGGCAAGCGGGCTGCGAAAGTGTCGGCGGACGAGAGCTCCGCCCGGCCATCCGATCGCCACGATGAGAAGCAGGGCGAAAGCGGCTCCCATCGCGGGAAGGAGCCAGGTTGCGTTCACTGCGGCGGGTGCCGGAAGGAACAGCATGAAGGGCGAAACGGGATCGAGACTCATGCGCAGGACTCGGCCGTCTGCGACTTCTGCAGCCAGCCGCTCGCCGCTGTTCCGGTCCTGCCACACAAAGGGGGCGACTTCGACCCAGTCGCGCGGAGCGGCGCTCAGCATGTCGAGCGCGGGAACCTGAAGCTTTCCGTCGGCATCGACTGCAACCTGCACTTGCCCCAGCAGGCCAAGGAGGCTCATGAAGTTGCGAAACGAACCGCGGCTGCTCACGTAGCGGCCAGCGAGCAGCTGCGCATGTTCGCGCGCCGTCGCATCGTCCACGCTGGCTTGTCCGGCCGCTACGAGCGAGTCACCTGCCGGGAGATAGCGACGCGCAAAGCCGTGGAACAGGGCGCCCCGTATGGCAGCCGAAGCCGCTGCCTCGCCGCCGCTGTTCACTGAAATGAACAGGCCGACATCGGCATCCGGGAAAAGCCAGAGATAGCTGTGAAACTGCCCGGTGTCGCCGCCGTGGCCGATGGCCCGATTGCCGTTCACCCATTGCTCGTAGAAGCCGAGCGCCATGCGGTTCAGCGGCTCGATGCCCGGCCCGCGATGGCCGTGCATCAGGGCGACGGTCTCGGGTTTGAGCAGCGGACCGCCACCGGCGAGATGCGCGATCATGAAGCGACCCATGTCTTCGCCCGTGGCGGAAAGGCTGCCGGCTGGCCAGGGAAGGACGAACTCGAACGAGCGGGGCTTCTCAGTGGACTTGCGATAGCCGCTGGACATCAGCGGTGCGAGCGCGTCGGGCAGGGGCTGGCGGAAAGTGGATCGCTCCATCCCGAGCGGTGCGAAGATCCGCCGCTCGAAATAGGTCTCGAGCGGCACCCCGCTCACCCGCTCGACAATGTAGCCGGCGAGGGCCGTCGCATAGTTGGAGTAGGCCGGCATTGTTCCAGGCGGATAGACTCGGTTGGGAAGTGCCCGCTTCATGAGGTCGCCGAGGGGCATCATGGCGTCGGGATTGCTGGTGATCAGGTAGCGTACCGATTCCTCGAAGCCGGGAGTGTGAGTGAGGATGTGCCGCAGTGTGATGGCCTCGCCTTCAAACGGCGGAATGGCAAAGTCGAGATAGGCATTGACGTCGCGGTCGAGATCGAGCCTGCCCTCCTCCACCTGCTGCATGACGGCCGTCCAGGTCAGCAGCTTAGAGACAGAGCCAGGGCGGAACAGGGTCGAATCAGGCCGGACGGGACGCCGGCTCGCCACATCGGCCAGACCATAGCCCTTGGCGAGCACCGGCCCGTCGCTGCGGACCACTACGACAACGGCGCCGGCGATGCGGCCCTTGTCGAGCGCATACGGCAGGAACCCGTCGAGCCAGGCCTCCAGGTCCGCGGCCGCGATCTCAGGGCGCTGAAGGGTTGCCGTTGCACGCGAATCGGCCTGCAGTGTGGCGGGGTCGCTGGCCGCCGCCGCGCCGGTCCAGGCAAGGGCCATCGCGCTCAGCAGGGGCCACACCCAATTCCACGCCCGCATCGACCACTCCCAGCGCCGGGCCGGAACTTGCCAGCCAGTCTGCGACCTCCTACGACTCGGATGGAGCTCGCATAGTCTGATTGGAAACAATGCGCCTGACTGGAAAAATGTCAAACGAAAGAGGGAATGCGCGATGAGCGACCGGCATTCGCCTCCGACGCTCGGCCGGGTCATACGGCAGATCCGGTCCCGAAATGGCTGGACGCTCAAGGAAATGAGCGAACGGTCCGGCATCCCCGTCTCGACTCTTTCAAAGGTCGAGCACGACAGGCTGACGCTCACCTATGACAAGCTGCAGCAGCTGAGCCAGCGTCTCAGCATCCGGATGTCCGACCTCTTCGCGGAAGGGCACGAGGCGGAGGCTCCCCGCGTGACGGGCCGCCGCAGCATCGGGACGATCGCCTCCGCTGTGCGTGTCATGACCGACAACTACGATTATCACTATCTCTGCACAGACCTCAGGCGGAAGCGCATGATCCCGATCCTGACGCGCATCAGGGCCCGCACGACAGGCGAATTCGGAGATCTCGTCCGCCACCAGGGCGAGGAATTCATTTATGTGCTTGCAGGACGGATCGTCGTGCATTCGGAGTTCTACGATCCGGTGGTCCTCGAAAAGGGCGAGGGCATTTACATCGATTCCACCATGGGCCACGCCTATGTCGTGGGCGAGGGATGCGACGAGGCCCTCGTCCTCGGAATCTGCTCGAGT
>JBDNCK010000198.1:0-4327 GCA_046719675.1 Sphingomonadaceae bacterium
TGCCTTTGCACTGCAAAAACCGTTTGTGCCAATCAATCACATCGAGGCGCACATCTTCTCAACATTCATCGAAGAGAGTTCGGCGGCAAGGTCGAAGTCGTCTCCGGCGAGCACGCGGGCGAGCGCTGAGTCGATCGCCTGCTGCAGGTGCGCGCGATCGACGGCTTGCGGAAGCTGCCAGCGGCCGAAATCGCTGGCATAGGCAAGGGCGTGGGTGAGCGCGTAGAGGTCGTCGCGCGAGCCGCCGGCAAGATCGGGCCCGGAGCGGAGGATGCCGCCGGCCGGAAGGCCGGGGCCGGCGGCGTCGCCGGTGCGCAGCCGTTCGGCCCAGGCCTGCTCGAGCGCCCGGTAGGGGAGCCGTTCGTGCGCGTCGGCCAGCGGCGAGGCGAGCGAGCGGGCAAGCGCGGCTTCGAACGCCTCGTCGCCATGGCCGGCCCGCGCGAGGAGGATATGGGGAAGCGCGATGTCGCGCGCTGCCGAAGGCCGCAGGGCAAGCCCGACCAGGAGCCGCGCCGACCGCCCCCGCGCCGCGAGCGCCGGCACGAGTGTCAGCGCCTGCGCGCGCAGAAGCTCGTCGGGCGCGGCGAGCGCTTCCCGCACGAGGATCGCGACTTCCGCCACGACCTTGTCGGGCGGGGCCTCGAGCGCCTCGAGGTCAAGCCCCTCCGGCGGCGCGGCGGTCAGCGCGAGAGCGGACGCGGCATGCTCCAGGGAGGCCCGCGCGCGCTCGGCCAGGTCGGCAGGCAAGGCCCATGCCATGCGCCCGCGCCGCCCGTCGGCCGTGCGTCCGGCTAGCCGCGCCCCGGACCGCGCAGGAAGGGAATGTCGAGCGAGGGACCCGGCCCCGGCCAGCGCCAGATCCGAAGGTCGCTCCCGCACCAGCGGATCCAGCCATCATCGGCGAAGATCGAGGCAGGACCGACGCGCGAGACCACCTGGCCGAGGGCGTCGAAGTTGATGGCCTTCGTCTCCACGAGGGCCGTCAGCACCTCATGGTCGACCGAATGGACCTTCCGTAACGGGCTCGCGGTCACCGCCGCAGCCGCTTTCTCGTTCATGGCAAGCCTCCGATCAGAATGGATGTGCAGCGCCTTTGTCGGATCAGGCGCCTTCTGGATGCGGCCCTGAAATTTTGTTTACCATTTCCCGGCGGCCACGGCAACTCGCGCAGGGGAAGGGGGAGTGGCAGCCAGCGGACTTAAAGAAAGTTGCAACTGTTGGCCGGAGGGTCTATGGCCCCTGCTGTTTCCCCCTTGGACAGGAGTGTTCCCGTGGCCACCCAGATGAAGCCCGGCTTTACCGATTTTGCCGTTGCCGACCTGTCGCTTGCCGACTGGGGCCGCAAGGAGATCGCGATCGCCGAGACCGAGATGCCGGGCCTGATGGCGCTGCGCGCCGAATATGGCGAGAGCCAGCCGCTCAAGGGGGCGCGCATTGCGGGCTGCCTGCACATGACGATCCAGACGGCGGTCCTCATCGAGACGCTGGTGCATCTTGGCGCCGAGGTGCGCTGGGCCTCGTGCAACATCTTCTCCACGCAGGACCAGGCAGCTGCTGCGATCGCGGCGGCCGGCATCCCGGTGTTCGCGCACAAGGGCGAGAGCCTCGAGGAATATTGGCGCTTCGTCGACGACATCTTCCAGTGGCCGGGCACGACCGCGAACATGATCCTCGACGATGGCGGCGATGCGACCATGTATATCCTCAAGGGGGCAGCGCTGGAGGCCGGCACGCCGCTGCCCGCGCCGACCAACGAGGAGGAGGAATATTTCTTCGCCCAGATCGAGCGCCGCGCGAAGGAGACGCCGGGCTTCTTCCTGAAGACGAAGGAATCGATCCGGGGCGTGTCCGAGGAGACGACGACGGGCGTGCACCGGCTCTACGAGATTGCCGGCAAGGGGCATCTGCCCTTTCCCGCCATCAACGTGAATGATTCCGTCACCAAGTCGAAGTTCGACAATCTCTATGGCTGCAAGGAGAGCCTGGTGGACGGAATCCGCCGGGCAACCGACGTGATGCTGGCCGGCAAGGTGGCCGTGGTGGCGGGCTTCGGCGATGTCGGCAAGGGGTCGGCGGCCAGCTTGCGCAACGGCGGGGCGCGGGTGCTGGTGACCGAGATCGACCCCATCTGCGCGCTGCAGGCCGCGATGGAAGGCTATGAGGTGGTCACCATGGAGGATGCAGCGCCGCGCGCCGACATCTTCGTGACGGCCACCGGCAACCTCGACGTGATCACGCTTGATCACATGCGGGCAATGAAGGACCGCGCGATCATCTGCAACATCGGCCACTTCGACAGCGAGATCCAGATCGGCGCGCTGGCCAACTACAAGTGGGAGGAAGTGAAGCCGCAGGTGGACGAGGTGGTGTTCCCCGACGGCAAGCGGCTGATCGTGCTGGCCAAGGGGCGGCTGGTGAACCTGGGCTGTGCGACCGGCCACCCGAGCTTCGTCATGTCGGCTTCCTTCACCAACCAGGTGCTGGCGCAGATCGAGCTCTGGACCCGCTCGGACCAGTATGAGAACCGGGTCTATGTGCTGCCGAAGCACCTGGACGAGAAGGTGGCCGCGCTGCACCTGGAAAAGCTGGGCGTGAAGCTGACGAAGCTGAGCGAGAAGCAGGCAGCCTATATCGGGGTGCCCGAGCATGGCCCCTTCAAGCCCGAGCATTATCGCTACTGAGCTCGACGAGGCGGGCCTTCTGGCAATGGCCGGGAGGCTTGCCGCGGTGCTGCAGGCCGGCGACGTGCTGCTGCTTTCGGGCGATCTCGGGGCGGGCAAGACGACCCTTGCCCGCGGGGTGCTGCGCGCGCTGGGCCATGCGGGCGAAGTACCGAGCCCGACCTTCCTGCTGGTCGAGCCCTATGCGAGCCCGCCGCTGCGCCTGCCGGTGCTGCATGCCGATCTCTACCGGCTGGAGGCCGGCGCGCTCGTTGACGACCTGGGGCTGGACGAGGCGCTCGACGAAGGCGTGCTGATCCTCGAGTGGCCGGAGCGGCTGCCGCAGGGCCGCTATCCGGGGGCGCTGCGGCTGCGGCTGGAAGGCGCTGGCGCTCCGGCGCGGCGCTTGACTTGGGAGGCAGGGCCGGCATGGAAGGGCCGCTGGCCGCCCGCGCGCTGACAGGTGTGGCCTCGAAGGGGGACGATGGAACCGCCGGCTGCCGCACCCGCATTCCTTGAACGGCATGGCTGGGCGGGGGCGGCCATTGTGCCGCTGGCAGGCGACGCCAGCTTCCGCCGCTATTTCCGGGTGCATGACCGGGGCCGTACGGCAGTCCTCATGGATGCGCCGCCAGCCCTTGAGGACAGCCGGCCCTTCCTGTTCGTGGGCGAATTCCTGCTGGCCAACGGCCTTTCGGCGCCCCGGCTGATCGCCGCCGACCTCGAGGCGGGGCTTCTGCTCCTCGAGGATTTCGGCGACCTGCGCATGGGGCCGCTGCTTGCCCGCGCGCCGCAGCGCGAGGAGGCCGTCTATGCGCTCGCCGTCGATCTGCTGGCGGCGCTGCACCGGGTGCCGCCGCCGCTGGAGCTGAAACCCTATGACCGCGAGGCGCTGCTGGCCGAGGCGATGGTCTTTCCCGACTGGTATCTGCGGGCGGCTGGCGTGGAGGTGGACCGGGAAGCCTATGCAGCGGCCTGGGACGCGGTGTGGGGCGATGTGGTGGCCGACACCTGCGAGCGGCCGGTGCTGACGCTTCGCGACTATCATGCCGACAATCTGATGCTGCTCGACGATCGGGAAGGAGTGCGCGCGCTGGGCCTGCTCGACTTCCAGGACGCGCTGGCCGGGCACCGGGCCTATGATCTCGTCTCGCTGCTGCAGGACGCGCGGCGCGACGTCTCGCCCCGGCTGGAGGCGGACATGCTGGAGCGGTTCATGGCCGCCGGCGGGGTGGCCGATCGGGAACGGTTCCGCGCGGCCTACGAAGTGCTGGGGGCGCAGCGCAACGTGAAGATCCTGGGCGTGTTCGTGCGGCTGCGCGACCGCGACGGGCGGCGCGGCTATGTGGAGATGCTGCCGCGGGTGTGGGGGCTTGTGGAGCGCAACCTTGCCCATCCGGCGCTTGCTCCCGTGAAGGCCTGGTTCGACGCCCATGTGCCGGCCCGGCTTCGCGCAGCATGGTGCGCAGCATGACCGCAGCCCTGCGGCTGGTGCGCGGCGAGGCGCCGGCGGTTCCCCGGACCGCGATGGTGCTGGCGGCCGGGCTGGGCCGGCGGATGCGGCCGCTGACGGCCACCCGGCCCAAGCCGCTCGTCGAGGTGGCAGGGCGGACCCTGCTCGACCGTGCGCTTGCGACGCTGCGCGCCGGCGGCATCCGGCGGAGATC
>JBDNCK010000199.1:0-4327 GCA_046719675.1 Sphingomonadaceae bacterium
CTCGTTCAGCCAGATATCGTCCCACCAGCGCGGCGTCACGAGATTGCCGAACCACATGTGGGCCAGTTCGTGCGCCATCACCACGCCGAAGGAGCGCAGCTGCGAGACGGGGGCGTCCTCGTCGATGAGGAGCAGCGTGTCGTTGAAGGTGACGAGGCCGACATTCTCCATGGCCCCGCCCATGATGGGAGAGGCGATGACATCGAGCTTCTCGTACGGATAGGGGCTGCCGAAATAGGCCTCCATCCGCGCCAGGATCTTCGGCGTTTCTGCAACCGTGTAGGCAAGGCGGGGCCCCTGCCCCCTGGTTGCGATGGCGCGGAACGGCAGGGCTTCCTTGCGCACCGGGTTGGGCGGGATCTCGCCTGCGACCACATCGAAATCGCCGACGGCAAGCGCCACGAGATAGGTGGGAAGCGGCTGTGATGTCGCAAATTCATGGCGGACAAGGCCGCCGCGCGCGGTCCGGCGGGCGGTTTCGGGTGTGTTGGCGAAGGCCTGCATCCCCGCAGGGACGGTGAGCGCGAGCGTGAAGGGCGTCTTGTGGCGCGGCTCGTCAAACCCGGGGAACACCCGCCTTGCGTCGATCGCCTGGAACTGTGTCCAGGCATACCAGCGCCCGCCCGTCTCGGCGCGGTAGAGGCCTTCGGCCGAGCGCATGAAGGGGGCGGAATGGGCAAAGCGCAGCGTGTGGCGGCCGGGGCCCAGCGGCCGTGCGAAGGTCAGCCGCGCAACGCCGGTGGGATGCACCTGTTCGAAGCGGGCGCGCACCGCCCTGCCTGCCGCCGGCACGGCATCGGCGCGGGCAACGGAAACCCCGTTGCCATGCAGGTAGAGCGTGTCGGTGCTTCCGGCGAGATCGATGTCGATTTCCGTCGTGCCCGAGAAACGCTCCTTGCGCGGGTCCACGCTGAGGTCGATCCGGTAGGCAAGGGGGGTGGCGAGGTCCGGCAGTTCGCCCACGGGCACGTCCGCGCGGGCGGCCGGGGTCAGCAGGAAAAGGGCAAGGAAAAGAAGCGCGCGCACCCTGGTCTCCCGTTGGTTCGGCAACCGCTTAAGCATGGCGCACCGCTGGCTCAAGCGACAATCGGCTTGAGCGGGCTTCGCTCACCTGCGAGAAGCGCGCGCAGCACAGGGCGGCCGTGAAACGCACCATCCTTCATCCCACCCGGATCATTCCCGCAGCGTTCCTGATCGGGATCAGCGTCGGCACGCTGCTGCTGATGTTGCCCGTGGCCCGCGCCGAACCCGGCGGCGCGCCCTTCGTGGTGGCGCTGTTCACGGCGACCTCGGCCTTCTGCGTGACGGGGCTGACGGTGGTGGAAACGGGGACCTACTGGAGCGGCGTCGGCCATGCCATCATCCTGCTTCTGCTTCAGCTTGGCGGCCTTGGCATCATGACGGGCGCGACGCTGCTCGGGCTTCTCGTCACGGGGCGGACGCGGCTCAATGCCCGGCTGCTCGCGCGCGCCGAGATGCGGTCGCTCGACCTTGGCGATGTCAGCGGTGTGCTGCGGATCGTCGTCATCGCGACCTTTGCCGTGGAGGCGGTGCTGGCGCTGGTGCTGGCGCTCAATTTCATGGCGGTCGACGGCCTGCCCCTCGGGCAGGCGGCCTGGAACGGCATCTTCCATGCCGTTTCCGCCTGGAACAACGCCGGGTTCAATCTCTCCGCGCTCGACACACCCGGGCTCGGGCGGGATCCGATCCTCCTGCTCGGCCTCATGGTCGGCGTCATCCTGGGGGGAACCGGCTTTCCGGTGCTGCACGAACTGCGGCAGGAGTGGCGCACCCCCCGGACCTGGTCCATCCACACCAAGCTGACCCTGTTCGGGACGGGGGTTCTGCTGCTGGTCGGCTGGCTGGTGGTGCTGGCAGCCGAGTGGAACAATCCCGAGACTCTGGGCGGCGCCAGCATCCGCTGGAAGCTGCTGGAAGCGCTGTTCCATTCCGTCATGACGCGAAGTGGCGGCTTTGCCACCCTCGACATGAATGCGCTGCATGCCGAATCCCAGACGCTGTCCTGGGGGCTGATGATGATCGGGGGAGGGAGCGCATCCACGGCCGGCGGGATCCGGGTGACGACCTTCTTCCTACTGGGGTTTGTTGCCCTTTCCGAAGTGCGCGGGCAGGCGGATGCGAACATCTTTCGCCGCCGGATCCCCGTCGACGTGCAGCGGCAGGCGCTGCTGATCGCACTCCTTGCCGTCGGCACGGTCAGCCTTGCCGTCTTCTTCCTGCTCATCGTCTCGGATCTGCCGATCGCCATGGTGGTGTTCGATGCGATCTCGGCCTTTGCAACCGTCGGGCTGTCGACCGGTGCGGCTGCTCTCATGCCGCCGGAAGGACAGGTGATGCTGTCCGTCCTGATGTATGTCGGTCGCGTGGGCATCGTGACGGCGGCAGCAGCCGTTGCCTTGCGGGTCGGCGATCCGCAGTATCGCTATCCGGAGGAGCGCCCGATCATTGGCTGAGAAGCGAATCGATGCAGTGGCCGTCATCGGACTGGGGCGCTTCGGCGTGGCGGTTGCGCGCGAGCTGGAGCGCATGGGCCGCGACTTCATCGCCATCGACGAGCAGATGGAGATCGTCCAGCGCCTGTCCGACGAATTTTCGAACGTGGTGCAGGCCGATTCGACGAACACGGTGGCGCTCAGGCGGCTGGGGGTGCACGAGCTCGCCTCGGCCGTGGTGGCGATCGGCTCCGACCTCGAGGCGAGCGTCTTGACCGTGCTCGCGCTTTCGGAACTGGGCGTGCCCGTCATCTGGGCAAAGGCGGTGAACGAGCGGCACCGCAAGATCCTGCAGCGCACCGGTGCGCATCATGTGGTGATGCCCGAGGCCGACCGCGGGCGGCGGGTGGCGCATCTCGTGTCCACGCGCATGATGGATTTCATCGAGCTCGACGATGGCTATGCCTTCGTCAAGACCACGCCGCCGGAGGTGCTGGTGGGCCGGCCGCTGTCGGAAACGCACATCCGCGAGAAATATGGCGTGACGGTCGTGGGGGTGAAGCGGCCGGGCGAGGCCTTCACCTATGCAACCGAGCAGACGGTGGTGGAGCGCGGCGACATCCTGATCGTCTCGGGCGCGACCGAGAAGGTGGAGCGCTTCACCCAGATGGAGTGAGCCGGGATGGATTGCGCCCGGATGGATTGCGCCCGGATGGAGTGAGCCGTGGCGGGGTGTCGCTTGATTCCTTGAGAACATAAGAAGAACATAAGGCGAACGATGCAGCGATTCGCCTTCCCCGACCAGCTGGCCCGCCTCCGCCAGCGTCTCGCCGCCCTGGAAGGGCGGGGGGACGCGCATGGCACCGGCCGGCTGCTTTTGGGCGAGCCCGTTCTCGACTCGCTGCTGGGCGGCGGGCTCGAGGCCCATGCCGTTCATGAACTGCTCCCCGAAACGCCCCACGCCCATGCCACCGCGGCCTTTCTTGCCGCCCGCATCGCTGCTGCGCGCCTGGCATCGGCCCAGAGCGGCGATGTGCTGTGGGCAACGGCAACCGGCGATCTCTTCGCCCCCGGTCTTGCGCGGGCGGGCCTTGCGCCAGACCGGCTGCTGGTGGCGCTGGCCGATGGCGATGCTGCGGTCCTTGCCGCGATGGAGGAAGCGATGGCAGCAGCAGCCGTGGTGGTGGGCGAGATCCGCCGGCCCGGCGCATGGCTGATGGCGGCCTCGCGCCGGCTGCAGCTGCGCTGCCAGGCGCATGGCACGCTGGCGCTGCTGCTCCACCGGGTTCCGGCAAGGGCCCGCCTGCCCACGGCATCGCGCACCGTCTGGGCAGTCGCGCCTGCGCCTTGCGCGCTGCCCTTGCATCGTCCGCTGTTTGCCGGCGTGGGCGGGGTGGGCCTCGGGCCCGCGCGGCTGTCGCTCACCCTGCTGCGCGCGCGCGGCGCCGCGGCAGCAGCGCTGCCCCGGCGCTTCCTCGTCAATCTTGTCCCAGGTCCGGCCGGAGTCTCCCATGCCCCGCCTCGTCTCGCTGTGGTTGCCGAACTGGCCGGCGGAGCGGTTGCAGCGGGCGCGCATCCGCGCGCGCGCGCCGCTTTCTGAGCCCTTCGTCCTCACCCGCCGCGCTGCCAACCGCATCGAGGTGGCGGCGGCCTCGCGCGAGGCGCTGAAGCTCGGCGTGCGGCCGGGCGAGGCGCTGACGGCGGTGACGGCGCGGCTTCCCGGAATCACCGCGGAAGCCTGGGACGCACAGGCCGACACGGCCGCGCTGCTGCAGCTTGGCCACTGGCTGCAGGCGCGGATGAGCCCGCTGGTTGCGCTCGACCCGCCCGACGGGCTGTTCCTGGAAGCCGAAGGAGCCTCGCACCTGTTCGGG
>JBDNCK010000200.1:0-4327 GCA_046719675.1 Sphingomonadaceae bacterium
CGAGGAAGCAGCCCTTCACCAGCAGAACCGCGCGCTCGAGTTCGCGATGTTCCTCGCCATTCCGGCCGCAACCGCGCTCGTGGTGGCGGCGCATCCCATCATCTCGGCCATGTTCCAGCAGGGGCGCTTCACCGCTCAGGATGCGCTGAAGGCATCCTATGCCCTTTCGGCCTTCTCCCTCGGGCTGCCGGCCTATATCCTCGTGAAGGTGCTGACCCCGGGCTTTCATGCCCGCGGCGACACCCGCACGCCGATGCGCTATGCGCTGATTGCCATTGCAGCCAATCTGCTCGGCAATCTCATCCTCATCTGGCCCCTGCAGCATGCCGGGATCGCGCTTGCGACGGCGCTTTCCTCCTGGCTCAACGTGGCGCTGCTCGCTTCCGGGCTCCGGCAGCGCGGCGCCTTCCGGCTCGATCCGCAGGTCCGGCGGGCGCTGCCGCGGATGGTGCTTGCCGCTGCTGCCATGGGGGCCGTGCTGTTCGCGCTCAGCGGGATTGCGCTGCCACTGGCGCAAGGGGGCGCCTTCGAGCGGGTGGCCTCGCTGCTGCTGCTCGTGGGCGCCGGGGGCGGCACCTATTTCCTTGTCGGCACCCTCGCGGGCGCCTGGCAGCCGCGCGCCCTGCTCGCCGCCCTTCGCCGGCCTGCGCCCGACGCCTAAGGAACCGCCATGCGAATCGTCTCCGGAATCCAGCCCACCGGCCAGCTCCATCTCGGCAATTATCTTGGCGCCATCCGCAACTGGGTGGCGATGCAGGACAGCCTCGGGCCGGACGACCAGGCCTGGTTCTTCATCGCCGACCTGCACGCCATCACCCTGTTCCAGGATCCGGCCGAGCTTCGCCGTTCCACCCGCGAGATTGCCGCTGCCCTGCTGGCCGCGGGGATCGACCCCGAGCGGGCGACCCTGTTCAACCAGGCGCAGGTGCCCGAGCATGCGGAGCTTGCCTGGGTGCTGGGCTGCGTGGCGCGGATCGGCTGGCTCAACCGGATGACGCAGTTCAAGGAAAAGTCGGGCAAGGATCGCGAGGGCGCCTCGGTGGGCCTTTACACCTATCCCGTCCTGCAGGCAGCCGATGTTCTCGTCTACAAGGCCACCCATGTGCCCGTCGGCGAGGACCAGAAGCAGCATCTCGAGCTCGCGCGCGACATCGCGCTCAAGTTCAACACCGATTTTGCCCGCGAGGTGTTTCCGCTTCCGGAGCCGACGATCACCGCAGAGGCCCCGCGCATCCGCTCGCTTCGCGACGGCAACGCCAAGATGTCGAAGTCCGACCCTTCCGACCAGTCGCGCATCAACCTGACCGACAGCGAGGACGAGATCCGGAACAAGATCAGGCGCGCCAGGACCGACCCGGAGCCGCTGCCCGAAACCCCGGCCCGGCTCGAAGGCCGCCCCGAGGCCCGCAACCTTGTTGCCATCATGGCCGCCGTCACGGGCCGCACGGCGGATTCGATCTGCGCCGAGTTTGCAGGCCAGGGCTTCGCGCAGTTCAAGCCGGCCCTTGCCGATGCGCTGATCGCCGAGCTCGGGCCGCTCAACGCACGCTTCCGCGATCTCCTTGCCCATCCCGACTCGATCGATGCCGCGCTTGCCCGCGGCGCTGCGCGCGCGCGCGAGACGGCTGGCGCCACCTTGCGCGAAGTGCATGAGGCAGTCGGCTTCCTGAAGCCATGAGCGACTGGATCCCTGGGCTGAAGGTCGGCCACGCCCATTGCGCGGTGGCGCGCAGCGGCGTGACGGTCATGGTGCCGCAGGCGCCCGTCGTGATGGCGGTCGACGTGCGCGGCGGCGGCCCCGGCACCCGCGAGACCGACGCGCTTGCGCCTGAGAATCTCGTCGAGCGCGTCCATGCCCTGGTGCTTTCCGGTGGCAGCGTCTTCGGGCTGGCGGCAGCCGATGCAGTCGCCCTTGCCCTGGCGCGGGCCGGGCAGGGCCTGCTGCTCGGGGAGGGCGCGGACACGCTCGCGGTTCCCGTCGTGCCGGCTGCCATCCTCTTCGATCTTCTGAACGGCGGCGACAAGAGCTGGGCACGCGCCGGCGGCGGTGATCCCCCTTATGCAAGGCTTGCCCGCGAGGCGCTCGCCAGCCTGTCCGACAGGCCCGCGCATGGGCCGGTGGGGGCCGCTTTTGGCGCACGCGCCGGCTCCCGGCCGGGCGGCATCGGGATTGCAGCAGCCCGCCTTGACGATGGCGGCACGGTCGCTGCACTCGTTGCCGTCAACAGCTTCGGCGAAGTCGTCCACAAGGACCCGCCCAGCGATGGCGAAGTCCCGATGCCCAAGCGAAAGCCCATGTCCGGCCTTGACGACCAGGCGACGAACACCACGCTTGCCGTCGTGGCAACCGACCGGCCGCTCACCCGGGCAGCAGCCAAGCGACTCGCGACCATGGCGCATGACGGGATGGCCCGGGCGATCCGGCCCATCCACACGCCGTTCGACGGCGACATCGTCTTCGCGCTGTCGACGTCGCCCGAGAGTCCTGCGGGCGTTTCCCCGGTGCTCCTGGCCGAACTTGGCACGCGTGCGGCCGACTGCGTCACCCGCGCGATCCGTGCTGCCGTCCCCGGGCCTTGATTGCCCGGGGTGAGACCGCCAAATGACGCCCGAGATGAAAGCCATGCTGATCGAAACCGAAGCCACCCCCAACCCGGCCACGCTCAAGTTCCGGCCCGGCCGGATCGTTGCAGGGAGCGAAACCCATGATTTCGCAAGTGCCGAGGAGGCCGAGGTTTCGCCCCTTGCCAGCGCGCTGTTTGCACTCGGCGATGTCGAGCGCGTGTTCTTCGGTGCGGACTTCGTCACCGTCACCAGGGCGCCCGCCGGCCAGGACTGGGTGACGCTCAAGGGTGATGTGCTGGCGATTCTCGCGGACCATTTCGCCTCTGGTGCACCGCTGCTCACCGGCGCGTCGCGGGAAGCGGAAACCTTCGACAATCCCGAAGATGCCGAAATCGTCGCCCAGATCCGGGATCTGCTCGAGACAAGGATCCGCCCGGTGGTTGCCAACGATGGCGGCGACATCGTCTACCGCGGCTTCGACAAGGGTGTCGTCTATCTCCACATGCAGGGCAGCTGCGCCGGCTGCCCGTCGTCGACGGCAACGCTCAAGGGCGGGATCGAGAATCTGCTGCGCCACTATGTTCCGGAAGTCACGGAAGTGCGGGCCGTCTGACCGATGGCACGCATCCCGGATTCTGCGCTCGACCAGCTGTTCCTTGAGGCGCGCACCCAGAATGTCTGGCACGAGGAGCCGCTGCCCGCGGGCACGCTCCACCAGCTCTATGATCTCTTGAAGATGGGGCCGACCTCGGCCAACTGCTCGCCGGCGCGGTTCCTCTTCTGCGAAAGCCGCGACTCGCGCGAGCGGCTGGCGGCCTGCGTGTCGGATGGCAATCGCGACAAGGTGCGGCAGGCTCCGGTCACCGTCATCATCGGCCAGGATCTGAGGTTCCTCGACCGGCTGCCCGAGCTGTTCCCGCACACCGATGCGAAGAGCTGGTTCGAAGGCAACGAACCCCTCATCCGCGAGACGGCCTTCCGCAACGCCTCGCTGCAGGGCGCCTATCTGATCATGGCTGCCCGCGCGCTCGGGCTCGACTGCGGGCCGATGTCGGGCTTCGACAGGAAGAAGGTGGACGAGGCCTTCTGGGCCGGCACCACGGTCGAGACGAATTTCCTCTGTTCGATCGGCCATGGCACGGGCGAGAAGGTCTTCCCCCGCTCGCCGCGCCTTCCCTTCGACGAGGCATGCCGGATTCTCTGACCGCGCGCGGGGCGACGCTGGCGATCGCCACGGGCCATGCCCTGTCGCTGGCGCTGCTCGATGGCGAGCAGGTGCTGGCCGAGGACCACCGCCACATGGACCGCGGCCATGCCGAAGCCCTGATCCCGGCCCTGCGTGCCCTCCTTGAGGGGCGGCCGACGCCAGAGGCGATCCTCGTCGAATCCGGCCCCGGCAGCTTCACCGGCCTGCGCGTCGGAATCGCTGCCGCCCGCGCGCTGGCGCTTGGCTGGAAGGTTCCGGTCTCGGGAGTCTCCTCCATGCAGCTGGTGGCGGCCGAAGCGCGCGCGCGGGGGCATCATGGCCCGCTGATGGTGGCCCTGGCAGCCCCGCGCGGGCAGGTGTGGATCCAGCGCCTTGCCGGCGTGCAGCCCCTGGGCCCGCCGCAGTCGCTTGTGCCCGAACAGGCCAGGGTGGCGCTTGCGGCCAGTTCCGAGCCCGTGACCGGCTCGGCAGCCGCCACCCTGGAAGCAGCCGGGCCGGAGCGTGAACCCCGCGCCCGATTCGCAACGCGCGTGCCGCCCCCTCAGCGCAGCCTGC
>JBDNCK010000201.1:0-4322 GCA_046719675.1 Sphingomonadaceae bacterium
TCCATCCCCACGCTGGTGAAGCCTGCGGTCAGCGCCTGTTCCAGCATGTAGCCCGAAAGACGCGTGTCCTTGCCGATCAGCACCCGGTGGCGATGTGCGCCATTCATGAAATGGGCGCCGGCTGCCTGCCCGACCCGCATTGCCAGTTCCGGAGTGAGCTTCTCGCCATTGGCAAGCCCGCGAATGCCGTCCGTTCCGAAATAGCGCCTTGCCAAGCCGGTTTCTCCGCCTGATGACCCTTCGCGTTAGCCCCGTTCATGGGGCGCCGGCAAGCGGGCAGAGATGGACCCTTCACTCCTGATCCTCGTGGTGGCGGGGCTGTGGGCCGGCGCGCAGAATGCGCTTGCCGGCGGCGGATCCTTCGTGACGCTGCCAGCGCTCATGCTCGCCGGGCTCGATGCGCGGGCTGCCAACATCACCTCGACGGTTGCCCTGTTCGCCGGCCAGATCACGTCCGGCCTCGCCAACCGGCACATGGTGGAAGGAACAGCCGCGCTCTCCTTCCGCGGCCTTGTCGTGCTCAGCTTCTGTGGCAGCATTCTGGGCGCTGCCCTGCTGCTCTTGACCCCTGCCCCCACCTTTGCTGCCATGCTGCCCTGGCTGGTGCTCGCGGCAACCGGGCTGTTTGCGCTCGGCGCCTTCGGGCCGAAGCCGAAGCCTGGCCGCATGCCGGGCTGGGCCAGTGCCGGCACCCAGTTCGCGATCGGCATCTATGGCGGCTATTTCGGCGGCGGCATGGGTTTCGTGATGCTGGCAACGCTCACGCTTGCCGGCATGGCGATCCGCGCGGCAAACGCCACCAAGAATGTGCTCACCGCCGTCATGAACACGGTGGCGGCGCTGGTCTTCGCCTTCTCCGGAGTCGTCGCCTGGTGGCAGGCGCTCGTGCTTGGCTCGGCTGCCATGATTGGCGGCTGGTTCGGGGCAAGGGCGATCCGCGTCGTTCCCGAGCGCGCGCTCAAGCTGTTCGTGGTGACCGTCGGCCTCGCCCTGTTCGCCGGCCTGCTGCTACGCGGCTGAAAGTCTCCGCCGGCGCGCGGCGACGCCAACCAGTCCGAAGCCGGCGATCAGCAGCGCCCAGGTGCCGGGCTCGGGGATGACACCGCCGCCTGTGATTTCCCACGCGATCTGCGCCGAGGCCGAACCGGAAAGGCTGGCCCCGGACGTGCCCGAGACATTGCCGAAATTGAACATGGCGATGCGGTAGGTCTGGCCGGCGAGAAGCGGGATGGCGAAGCTTCCCGACCCGCTGGGGTTGATTGTGCTGCCGCCGAGCAGGGTCAGGCTGCCGAACTCCGTCAGGAAGATGGGATTGAGGCCGAACGTGCCGCCAGTGGCGGTGATCGCGTAGGTGCCCTGGAAGAAGCCGTTGCCGGTGGCGGTGAACTCGTAGAACCAGTTGACCGGGAAGCCGTCGATCGGCGGGGCGTTGTTCGTGCCTGCAAAGATGTTGACCGGTGGCGACGGCGGGGTGCCGGCAAGCGACCGGCCCCAGTCGATCGCGACCGTGCCGGCCTCGCCCGACAGCCAGACGGCCTTGACCGAAACGGCCGCCGTGACGTTGTAGCTCCCCGCCCCGGCCATGGCGACCTGGCTGATCGCGAGCGAGCCCGGGCCGCTCCAGGGGGCCGAAAACTGGTCGGCGAAGGCAACCTCGTTCGTCCCGACCACGGCGCGCGCGCCTGCGCCCACCGCGACATTGAGCGGAATGGTCGCCGCCGCCGGCGCTGCCACTACCAGAGACGCGAACGCCATCACGAAAAGATTGCGCATGTCGGATGCCCCCTGCCACACGCCACCATTGGCGCGCCCGCTCCCGACTGTTACTTTATTCCGAACAGGCACGAGCCGTCAATGTCCTTATCGCGCCTGGTACCCTGACCGCTCTTGACGCAGGCCGCGGCGGAAAGAAGGAAGCGCCATGCCCATCGACAAGTCCCGCCTGCCCAGCCGCCATGTCTCCGTCGGTCCCGCCAAGGCGCCGCACCGGTCCTACTATTATGCGATGGGGCTCACGGCCGAGGAGATCATGCGGCCCTTCGTCGGCGTGGTTTCGGCCGGCAATGATTCGGCGCCTTGCAACACGACCCTCGACGCCCAGGCCGACATTGCCCGCGAAGGCGTGATCGCAGCCGGCGGCACCCCGCGCCGCTTCAACACCATCACGGTGACCGACGGCATCGCCATGGGCCACCAGGGGATGAAATCCTCGCTCGTCTCGCGCGAGGTGATCGCGGATTCGATCGAGCTTTCGGTGCGCGGCCACTGCTATGATGCGCTCGTCGGCTTTGCCGGCTGCGACAAGAGCCTGCCGGGCATGATGATGGCCATGCTGCGGCTCAACGTGCCCAGCATCTTCGTCTACGGCGGCTCCATCCTCCCCGGCCGTTTCGAGGGAGCGGATGTCACCGTCGTCGACGTGTTCGAGGCAGTGGGCGCCCATGCGTCGGGCGCCTGCCCGCTGGCGCGGCTCGAGGCCCTGGAACGCGTCGCCTGCCCGGGCGACGGCGCCTGCGGCGGCCAGTTCACTGCCAACACCATGGCCTGCGTGGCCGAAGCGATAGGCCTGTCGCTTCCCAACTCCAACATGGTGCCCGCCCCTTACGAAAGCCGGGCGGACATTGCGCGTGCCGCCGGCCGCGCCGTCATGCACCTCCTCGAACGCAACCTGCGCCCGCGCGACATCTGCACGCCTGCCGCCTTCAGGAATGCAGCGCGGGTGGTGGCAGCCACCGGCGGCTCCACCAATGCCGCCCTGCACCTGCCTGCCATGGCGCACGAAGCCGGCATCCGCTTCACCCTCTTCGATGTCGCCGAGATCTTTCGCACCACCCCCTATATCGCCGACCTGAAGCCGGGCGGCCGCTATGTCGCGAAGGATCTGCACGCCGCCGGCGGTGTCTACATGGTCATGAAGACGCTTCTGAAAGCCGGCTATCTCGATGGCGACTGCCTGACCGCCAATGGCCGCACGCTTGCCGAGAATATCGCGGATGTCCGCTGGAACCCGGATCAGGACGTGATCCGCCCCGTCTCGAACCCGCTTTCCCCCACGGGCGGAGTGGTCGGCCTGAAGGGCAGCCTGGCGCCGGATGGCGCCATCGTGAAGGTGGCCGGCATGACGACGCTGGCGTTCGAGGGCCCCGCGCGCGTGTTCGACTGCGAGGAAGACTGCTTCGCCGCCGTCGAGCGCCGGGACTATCGCGAAGGCGAGGTGCTGGTCATTCGCTACGAGGGGCCCAAGGGAGGGCCGGGCATGCGCGAGATGCTCTCGACGACGGCTGCCCTATACGGTCAGGGGATGGGCGACAGGGTGGCGCTGGTGACGGACGGGCGCTTCTCGGGCGGCACGCGGGGCCTGTGTGTCGGCCACATCGGGCCCGAGGCAGCCGAGGGCGGGCCGATTGCGCTGGTGGAAGACGGCGACCTCATCCGCATCGATGCCGCAGCCGGCACCATCGACCTGCTGGTGGACGAGGCGACGCTGGCCGCGCGCCGGGCCCGCTGGCAGCCCCGTGCCCATGACTACCAGTCCGGCGCGCTGTGGCGCTATGCCCGGACGGTGGGGCCGGCCCACCTGGGCGCTGTCACCCATCCCGGCGCTGCCGCCGAGACCCACTGCTTCGCCGACATCTGAGCCGACAGGGGACCGCCGCCCGGGGGACGCCTTAGCCGACGTCGAAGGCCTGCACCCGGTCACCCTCCGCCACGCAGTCCATCCGCATCTGCTGGCGGTGGTCGGGCCAGACCTTGGTCAGAACCGCCTGGTGGCGCCAGGATCCATCCGGCTGCCGGCGCGCCGCTGTGACCCGCTCGAGCCGGACGCGCGTGCCGCCCGTGGCGCCCACCTGTCGCGCGGCTTCCCGCAGGCAGGCCTGCCCCTCGCGCCGCCCCGCCTGGGGGAACAGGTTGGCGTTGGCTTCCAGCCGGGCCGGGCCGGCGCCGGTGTGCTCGGCGGACTTGCCCGCAGCCACCAGCGCCGCAGTGAGCCCGGCGGCGATCAGGCCCCCGGCCACGGCCGCGCCGCTGCCGCCACCACCATGATGTCCCTGCGGCTGCTGGGTCCACGCCCCGCCGCTGCCGCCGAAGCCGTCCGGGTAGAAGCTGCCGATGCCATAGGCGAACTCGCCATCGCAGCCTTCCCGCACGCGGATCCCGCCGCCCTCCGCCCGCCATGACTGTCCCTCGACGCACCCCGAGGACGACAGCTGGCGCAGGAGAAGGGCGCGGCCCCGGACCGGGGCCCGGCAGAAGCGCTCGCGATACTTCTCGGACGTGCAGCGCAACGTCCCGGCAAAGCCCTCGTTCTGCCAGCTGCCGCC
>JBDNCK010000202.1:0-4319 GCA_046719675.1 Sphingomonadaceae bacterium
CATGGGCCGGACGGGCCAGTTCAACCCCGGCAACTATCGTGGCGCGGAATTCGCCGGTGCCACCTTCGATGCCGCCGGACGGATGCTCTATGTCAACAACTACACGCCCGGCATCACCTTCGCGATCACCGGGCCGTGGGGCATCGGCAATCTCTGACCATCCTCGGGGCCGGCGCATCCGCCGGCCCCGTTCCAGTTCCAGACATGGGGGAATGACATGAAGAAGGCATTTCTGGCTCTGGCAGCCGTTGCGGCCGTCGCGCTTGCAGCGCCGGCACAGGCTGTCGTCGTGACCGGCATTTCGGCCGGCAAGAATGCTGCTGGCGTGTTCGACAGCGGGCCCGGCCTGCTCCAGCTGGACTTCACCTTCAACCGCGGCGGGGCGATCGTGGTGGGGCTCCAGGCGGAAGCCGGCGACGCAAACGGCATCCGCTTCGATTCGATCGTGGACGTGTTCACGGGCGTCACTCTTGGGCTGCCGCTGCGCACGCTGGCCGTCGGCCTGGTGGGCGGCCCCGTCTTCACCACCATCGGCGACGTGACGCCGGCCTTCTCGACCGCGGTTGTCTCGCCCTTCGACATCGGGATCGCCAATGGCATCTTCATCGACTTCACGCCCGGTGGCGAGTTCTTCGGCCTGACACTGGGCAACATCGATGGTGACGCCGGTGACTTCCTCATCGGGCTCGGCAGCCTGCAGCCGGGCGACAAGTTCGCGCTGGTGTTGCTTGGCATCGTGCCCGAGCCCGGCACCTGGGCGATGATGATCGCGGGCTTCGGCCTAGTCGGCGGGGCGATGCGCCGCCGCCGCGCGCTTGCGCATCTTCCGGCCTGAAGCAGCTGGCCGGCGTCTGCCTCGGGGTGGCGCCGGCCCCTCTTTCCTGACAAGGCTCCGGCAACCCGCAAGAGGAGACCGGACATGCGCGCCCTTGTGCTTGCGCTTGCCTTGCTGTTGGGGGTGCCAGTGATGGCATCCGAGCCCCTGGTGATTGCGCATCGCGGCGCCTCGGCCGAGCGTCCGGAACATACGCTCGCCGCCTATGCGCTGGCGATCGAGCAGGGGGCGGACTTCATCGAGCCCGATCTCGTGATGACGAAGGACGGCGTGCTGGTGGCACGGCACGAGAACGAGATCTCGGGCACCACCGATGTCGCCGACCGGCCGGAATTCGCAAGCCGGCGCACGACAAGGGTCATCGATGGCGAAACCTTCGCGGGCTGGTTCACCGAGGATTTCACGCTTGCCGAGCTGAAGACGTTGCGCGCCAGGGAGCGGCTGCCGCAGCTGCGGCCGGGAAACACGGCCTTCGACGGGCAGGAGACGATCCCGACCTTCGACGAGATCCTGGCGCTGGCAAAGGCTGCACCCCGGCCCGTGGGCGTCTATCCCGAGACCAAGCATCCCTCCTATCACCGCGCCATCGGCCTGCCGATGGAAGATGCGCTGCTGGCCGCGCTCGCGCGGCACGGCTGGGCGGATGCCCGCAACCTTGTCTTCATCCAGAGTTTCGAAGTCGCCAATCTGAAGGAATTGCGGGCGAAGACGACCCTGCCGCTCATCCAGCTGCTCGCCGCGCGCGGCGGGCCGCCGGACATGCCGGAAGAAAGCTATGCCGCCATGCTTTCGGACGATGGGCTGAAGGCGATTGCCACCTATGCCGATGGCATCGGCGTGGAAAAGCCGCTGGTGATCCCGCGCGATTCGAACGGCAGGCTGGCAAGGCCGACGGATCTCGTCGCGCGCGCCCGGCGTGCCGGCCTCAAGGTCCATGCCTGGACCTTCCGTCCGGAGAATTATTTCCTGCCCGAAGACCTGAGGGGCCCCGGCGGACCTTCCGACCCGGGCGACTCCGAAGCCGAGATCCGGGCGTTCGTGGCAGCGGGAATCGACGGCCTGTTCACCGATTCCGTGCCGCCTGCCCGCGCGGCGCTGGCACCCACCAGGGATCGGTAGCCGCAAGCGCGCGCCAGTGGCGGCAGGCGCGGCCGAGCAGGGAATCGGACCTGGCGCGCGCCCCCGTGAGGAGCTCCGCGCGGACGGCTTCGAAGGCCTGGCGGTGGCGCGGATCGGCAAGCCGCGGCGCAAAGGCTTCGAGCACGGCCAGATCGTTCAGCGCCCCCAGATCTTCCTGGAGGCGCTTGAGGGCTGACAGAAACGCCTTGGCCTGATGCGCTTCGCTCGCGAACTCCGTGCCATAGCGCAGCTTCTTCAGATCCTTTCGAAACTCGTGCCGCTCCTCGGGATCGAGTTCGGCCAGGCGTGCCCCGCGATGGCGGACCGCCTTCCACAGCCGGTCGAGGCCGGGGGCGAGCACCTCGGCAAAGTTGAGGATCTGACGCTCGCGCGAGTCCGGCCGCTGCCACCCGCCGAGCGCTGACCAGCCGAGCAGGCGAATGGCAAAGCCGGTTGCCTGCGCCTGCAACAGCTGCCGGCGCGTCGTATGCCGCGTTTCGTTCCACCATTGCCGCAGCGCCTCGGCCAGGGGGGCATCGTCAACGCGGGGCAGGATGAGATCGCCGACGAGCACATCGGCATCCCTGAGGGGCGAGACCAGGCGACCGATGTCGCGCGCCTCCTCCGCCATGCGGCGGGCTGCGCGCGGCTCGAGGATGGGGCGGAACAGGCGCAGGCTGACCCGCAGGCGGCGCAGCGCAACGCGCAGCTGGTGCGGGCCTTCCGGCGCGTCTTGCGCCAGGGTGGCGTGGAGATTGGCGGCAAGCGCCGGGGCCAGCAGCGCAAGCCGTGCCTCGAAGACCTGCCCTGCCGTCGCCTCGGGCGCGGGTGGGACGGGCCTGGCGGCAAGCGGCCCGCCGGCGAGCGGCCTGCCGCGGGCAAGGGCCTCCCCGCGGGAAGCCTTGCTGGGGAGGTCGAGACGGGCCGGCAGGTCGGCAAGAAGCGATTCAGCGCAGGCGAAGACGGCCTCGGGCGAGCCACCGCGCAGCTCGAATTCGATTTCGCAGACGGGCTCATCACGCTCGCCTGCGACAATGCGGCCGCGGTCGAGCGCCACTTCCACTTCGCCGCCCTGCCCTGCGATCGCTGCCGTGCGGCGACTGATGTCGGTCAGGAAGCGCGGACGCAGCGGCTTCCCCTGCAATCGGCGCTCGATCTCGCCGGCGAGCGGGCGATCGGGAAGGACGGCAAGATCAGGATGGCGTCCGCGCATGGGGCACTCGACTTCGCTGGCATGCTGGTATCCGCCGACCGCTGCGCGACCAGCCTTGACCGAGAGGAGCGAACGGCGGGACTGGCGCCGCACCCGCAGCGCGATTCCGGCCTCTGCGAGGCATCCGTCCTTCGTGTCGAAGTAGGTGGTGACGAGCCGCCGCGGCGGCGCGAGCCGTGCCACGCGCGCGAGGCGGCGGGCAAGCCGGCTGGCGTCGCCCGGTGAAATCCCGGCCTTCAGCTCGATTTCGACCCCGCCCATGCCGATTGATCTAGTGGCAAGCAGCAGGCGCGGCAAATCGGCCTGGAGATGCCGTCAGGGCATGACGAGCAGGATGTTCATGCGGGCAGCAGCGATCGGACGGTCCGGCCCTTCCTGCCAGCATTCGGCGCGGACATTGGCAACGCGCCGGCCCATGCGCACGATCGTGGCGCGGGCGTGGGTGTCCTGCATGAGGCCGGCGCGCAGATAATCCACGGTCACGTTGATTGGCTTGGGGCGGGTTCCCGGCGGCGCCGCTGCAAGCACGGCCCTGAGCGAGACGATTTCCAGAAGCCCCGCAATGGTGCCGCCATGCAGCCGCTCGGGTGCGCCGATGAGGTCGGGCGCGAAGGGCATGACGAGCGTGTCGCCGGCGCCGGCGACAAGGCCCAGCGTTTCGGCATAGGGCGGCAGCTGCATCAGCCTTCGCCTGCAAGCATGAAGGTGCCCGACACATGGGCGATGGGGTGGTCGGGCTCGCCGTCATGGGCGATGCCGCGCACGAAGGCGACGCGCCGGGTCATGCGGATGCATTCCGCGCGGCCGATGACGGTTCTTTGCGGCGTTGCCGGGCGCAGATAGTCACATCGGAGGTCGAGCGTTGCGTGCCGGCGATACTCCCGCATCCGCATGGCAACCGCAAAGCCGGCGCAATTGTCCATGAGCGAGAAGATGGCCCCCGAGGCGATGACACCGGTTTCGGGATAGGCAACCAGATGCGGCGCATAGGGCATTTCCAGCTCCGCCCAGGTCGGCCCGTGATCGCGATAGCGGACGCCGAGCGCCTTCATATGCGGCACGGCGGCCAGGAAGCTGCCGATGAACCGGCGCTGCGTCTCAAGGATGGAGTCGTCGGCTGCGGGATCGCTCATGCCGCCAGCCGGGAGGCGG
>JBDNCK010000203.1:0-4306 GCA_046719675.1 Sphingomonadaceae bacterium
CCTTGCCGCCCGATCATGGTGCTCGGGCCCGAAAGGGCCAATCCGCCTGCGCTGCGCAAAGGCGAGCGCACGCGCCAACGCCGAGCCCGGATCGAGCACTTCCTCCACCTGATCCGCTTCAAGGCCATCCGCGCGCAGGCGCTGCCGCACCCGCGAATCCCCGAGGCCACGCGCAGCCATCGACCGCGCCTTGCTCTGGGCGTAGGTCGCCTCGTCCAGATAACCGCGCCCCGCCAGGCGTTCGACCATCGCCTCCACGTCGGCGGGCTGCTCTCCGGCCCATCCCCGCAGCGCAAGCTTGCGGTGAAGGTGGCGGGCCAGGCGCGCCCGGGTCGTCTGGTATCGCTCCACGTAGCGAAGCGCGGCCGCCTCCAGGCTGGCAGGGTCCAGGGGCGGTGCCTTCGATCGCGGTTGCCGCATCGCCACCTTGCTGCCACAGTCTTGTCAAGATTTGAACGATGAAACCGGCGAACAGAAGCTGGGTGAAGCGGCCTGGAGGCCGCCGGCCCGGAAACCAAGGGCTCCGATACGGACATGAGTTTTACAGGCAGCGAGATCGCGACGATTCCTGGCCCGACGCCGCTGGCTAGCGGAATTCCGGCCAACCGGGGGGAATTCCCGACTCTGACGGCAGCGCTGGACTATGCCGCCAAGGGGCGGACCGGTTTCAATTTCCATGATGCCCGCGCCAATCTGGTGCGCGCCTATCCCTATTCCGAGATGCGCAGGGATGCGCTTCATGCGGCAAGGCGGCTGGTTGCCCATGGCCTGCGGCCGGGCGACCGCTTTGCCCTCCTGGCAGAGACCGGCCCCGAATTCGCGTCGCTGTTCTTCGGCGCGCTCTATGCCGGCGTGCTCCCCGTCCCGCTGCCCATGCCGACCTCCTTCGGCGGACGGGAGAGCTTCATCGAGCAGTTGCGCCAGCAGATGACGAGTGCCGAGCCCGCGCTGGTGGCCGGACCCGACTCCCTGCTCGCGCTGTTCGCCGAGGCCGCCGAGACCATCTGTCCCGCGATTGGCTGGAGTGGTTTCCATGCCCTGCCGAAGGACGAAGCCCCGCTTCCCGAGGCGCAGCCCGATGCGATTGCCTATCTGCAGTATTCCAGCGGCTCCACCCGCTTCCCGCACGGCGTCGCCGTCACCCACAAGGCCGTGCTGGCCAACCTGCGCGGCCAGGATTCGGCGATCCGCATGCGCGAGGGCGACCGCTGCGTCTCCTGGCTTCCCTGGTATCATGACATGGGCCTCGTCGGCTGCATGCTGGCGCCGCTCGCCGGGCAGATGTCGGTCGACTATCTTTCCACCGATGACTTCGCGCGCCGGCCGCTGTCCTGGCTGACCCTCATCAGCCGCAATCCAGGCACGACGATCAGCTATTCGCCGACGTTCGGCTATGACATCTGTGCCCGCCGCATTTCCACGCAGAGCGACGTCAAGGGCAAGTTCGACCTGTCGCGCTGGCGGCTTGCCGGCAATGGCGCCGACATGATCCGCCCGGATGTCTGCCAGGCGTTCGTGGATGCCTTTGCCGATGCCGGTTTCCAGGCCAGCGCCTTCACGCCAAGCTATGGTCTTGCCGAGGCGACGCTTGCCGTCACCATCGTGCCCGAAGGCCATGGCATCGTCTGCGACCTGGTGGACGAGCGGCGGCTGTCGGGAGACGAGGACAGCCCGGCCGACCCGGACCGCCCGGTGCGCTATCGCGCCATCGTCGACTGCGGGCCGCCGGTGGCGCACCACAAGGTGGAGATCCGCAGCGAGACCGGCGCCGTGCTTCCGGATCGCGAGATCGGCCGGGTGTTCGTGTCGGGCCCCAGCCTGATGGAAGGCTATTTCCGCAACGAGGAAGCAACCCGCGCCTGCCTGGCCGATGGCTGGCTCGACACCGGCGACATGGGGTATCTGATCGACGGCCACCTCTTCATCGTCGGGCGCGCCAAGGACATGATCATCCTGAACGGCAGGAACCATTGGCCGCAGGACATCGAGTGGGCGATCGAGCAGCTCGAGGGCTTCAAGTCCGGAGACATCGCCGCCTTTGCCATCACGCTGCCCACGGGCGAGGAGGCGCCGGCCGTGCTCGTGCAGTGTCGCGCGTCCGACCCGCAGGAGCGGCTGCGGCTGAAGGAGGCAATCCGCCAGAAGGTGCGCCAGCTGACCGGCATGAGCTGCATCGTCGAACTGGTGCCGCCGCGCACGCTTCCACGCACCACGTCCGGCAAGCTCAGCCGGTCCAAGGCCCGCGCCCTCTATCTTTCCGGGGAGATCGTCCCCCTCGATCGCGCAGCCTGACGCTTCGGGCCGTTGCGCCGCCCCGGCCCCATCGCCAGGGGCGGCGTTTCGATCCGGAGTTGCCGCCATGCGGACTGCCAGCTGTCTTCTGCTAGCCTGTCTTGTCGCCGTTCTGGCGTTCCCGCTGCGCGCGGCGGAGGCGCCGCGGATCGGCCTTGTGCTCGGCGGCGGCGGCGCCAAGGGTTTCGCCCATATCGGTGTCCTGCAGGTGCTGGAAGAGCACCGGATACCAGTCCATGCCATTGCCGGTACCAGCATGGGGGCTGTGGTCGGCAGTCTCTATGCGACGGGCAAGGACGCCGAGGCGATTGCCGGTGTCGCCCGCGACATCGACTGGCGCACCATCTTTGCCGACGAGATTCCGCGCGACCGCCTGCCCTTCCGGCGCAAGCGCGACGAACGCGACAATCTCATCAACTACCGCCTGGCCTTCGATGACCGGGGTGTCGTGCTGCCCCCGGGCGTGCTCCGCGGACAGGACCTGTTCCTGACGCTTGCCCAGGAGCTTGCGATGGCCCGGGGAACCCGGGACTTCGATGACCTTCCGATCCCCTTCCGGGCGGTCGCCGCCAACATCGAGACCGGGGACGCCGTGGTGATGGGAAGCGGCGACATCGCGACAGCGGTCTTCGCCAGCATGTCGGTTCCCGGCGGTCTGCCGCCGGTGGAGCGCGAGGGCCTGCTGCTCGTGGACGGCGGGATCGTGGACAATCTGCCGGTCGACGTCGCCCGTGCCATGGGCGTGGACATCCTCATCGTCGTGAACGTGGGGTCCGAGCCGCTCAAGCGCGACGACATCCGCTCCTTCGTGAACGTGCTCGACCAGATGCAGCTGTTGCTGGGCTATGCCGCCGTCAAGCGGCAGATCGAATCGCTGGGCCCGGCCGATGTCCTCATCACGCCGGACATCACCGGGCTTTCCATGACCGGCTTCGAGAAGGCGGAGCTTGGAATTGAGCGCGGTCGCGCGGCTGCCGAGGCGGTGCTGGACCGGCTGTCTGCCCTTTCGCTGGACCAGGCATCCTGGGAAGCGCATCTTGCTGCCCGCGGTGCGCGCGGCCGCCTCAGCACCCCGGTGATCGCCTCGGTCAGGATCGAGAACGACTCGAACATTCCCACCCAGACGATCGAGTCGAAGATAACGGCGACTGCTGGCCAGCCGCTTGATGCGCCGACGCTTACGCGCGAGCTGCAGGAAGTTTATGCCCTGGGTGGCCTGCGGTCGGTGCGTTACGAAGTCGATGAGGGAAATGCCCTGGTGATATCGGCGAACGGAGATCCGACGGCCGACAATTTCTTCCAGTTCGGCCTGGCGCTTGCGACCGACTTCAACACCGACAACAGGTTCGGCATCGGCTTCGCCCACACGGACCGCAACTTCCTCAATACCGGTGCCGAGTGGCGGACCGATGTCCGGATTGGTGAGGAAATGGCCTTCCAGACCACCCTCTACAGGGAGTTCGGACGCTTCCTTGCCGAAGTCGGGCCCTACTGGTTCCGCAGGGATACGGTCCTGTTCAATGACGGGTTTCCCGTCGCGGTCTTCCGGACCGGCGACCTCGGGGTGCGCCTCGATGGGGGCCTGCTCTTCGGTCGCTGGGGCGAGCTGCGGGTTGGCCTGTCGCATGCGGAGGTGAAGCTGGACCAGGCCGTCCTTCCCATCGACCCGGATCTCCTCAAGTTCCAGGACACGACCTGGCGCATCGCCTTCTCCGTCGATGCCCTCGACGAGCTGGAGTATCCCACGACAGGCGCATTCGCGCAGGTCTTCCTCGAGGACCATGTCGGCTGGCTGGGCGGCGATCTGTCCTACACAAGACTGTTCGCGCGAGGCTATGCACCGCTGACCCGCGGACGGACCACCCTCGTGCTCGGGGCCGAAGCGGGCGCAACACTTGCAGGCGACAGTTTCCTGCTGGGGGACTTCCGCATGGGCGGATTCCTGCGGCTCTCGGGCCTTGCTCCCGCCGAGCTGATCGGGCGCCACAGCCTGCTGGGACGCGCGGTCGTCTAT